>CALUPQ010000041.1 GCA_944322695.1 uncultured Mailhella sp.
CAGGATGACCAGCAATTCTGTGCTGCCGATGCCAAACATCTATAAAAACTCCTCAAGCGGGTTATCTCTCCGTCAGCATTGGACGGTAGCATATCGTCGGTGGCCATTCAAGTGCATCCTTGGCCCGCACAGGAACGGAATGCGGGCTTTCGGATTACGGCGCGTCCTCTTCGAAGTGCCTGTGATTGACGCGTCCCTTTTCATCGAAAGTAATGCCCTCCGCCTCCAGAAGGCGTCGCTGCCGGAAGGCGCTTTCGGGGGAGAGCCCGGGAAGGCTTCCGTCCTTTCTGACGACCCGATGCCACGGCACATCCTCAGGACAGGCGTGCATGGCCCAGCCGACCTGCCTTGCCATGCGCGAGTTGCCTGCCAGAAAGGCCGTCTGACCGTAGCTTATGACCTGTCCGGCCGGAACCGAGCGGACGATGTCGTACACGCGCTCAAAGAAATTCATGGTCGTCTCCGGAAGAGCAGGGCTCGGAACATGGCCGGAGCGCGCGGGAAGAGGCGAAGCGGTATTCCATGACATACTCCCTTTCGTGTTCCCGTGTGATGAGGAAACCGAGGCCAAGGTACATCTCCGCCGCGGGATTGTGCTTCTGTACCGAAAGGGAGACGCCTTTGCAGCCTGTGCCTTGAAGATGGGCGAGCATGGCCTTCATGAGACTTTTCCCCAAACCTCTTCGGCGGTATGGGCCGTAAACAGCGATGGCCAGCTCAGGGATGTCGTCATCCACGTGGCCGAAGGCGTGCATGAGCCGTACCCATACCGCACCGACCACTCGACCTTCCACTTCAACGCACAGGGCCGCGTCCTCTTTTTTGCTTCCGAAGTTCTCAATGTAGCACCGAAGTTCCGGCAGGCGGACGATGTTCCTCGGCAGGGGCGGCTGTCCTTCCTCCTGAAAGACGGCTTCGTACAGGAAGTCTTCCAGAAGGGGATGTTCACTCTGTTTCATGGGACGGATGAGAACGGACATGGAGAACTCCAGCGAACTGGGAAAAATGCGGCTGGCCAGCCGGAAGATGGGCGTCTGCCGGGCTGGGCCTGAAGGCTTTTGGCGGGCGGTCTTTCGGAAAAGAGGCGACGTGTTGCGGCCATACTCCGCAGCAGGGCTTCATGACAGAAAAAGCCCCGGGGCCTTTCGGACTCCGGGGCGGTTTTGCTTATTCCCACTCGATGGTGCCCACGGGCTTCGGCGTCAAATCGTAAAGCACGCGGTTCACACCCTTCACTTCATGGGTGATGCGCTCGGTGATGTGCTGCAGAAGGGCGAAGGGCACGTCTTCCACGGTGGCCGTCATGGCGTCCACCGTGTTCACCGCACGGATGATGACAGGGTAGGCGAAGGTGCGCTTTCCGTCGGACACGCCCACGGACTTGAAGTTCGGCACCACGGTGAAGTACTGCCAGACCTTGCCTTCCAGACCGTTCTTCGCGAATTCCTCGCGCAGAATGGCGTCGGATTCACGCACGGCTTCGAGACGGTCGCGGGTGATGGCGCCGAGGCAGCGCACGCCGAGGCCGGGGCCGGGGAAGGGCTGACGATAGACCATGCCGTCGGGCAGGCCGAGGGTCTTGCCCACCATGCGCACTTCGTCCTTGAACAGGAACTTCAGCGGTTCGACCAGGCTGAACTGCAAATCGTCGGGCAGGCCGCCCACGTTGTGGTGGGCCTTGACGGTGCCGCTTTCCAGAATGTCGGGGTAGATGGTGCCCTGCGCCAGGAATTCGATGCCTTCCTGCTTGCGGGCTTCCTCTTCGAACACGCGGATGAATTCGGCGCCGATGACTTTACGCTTCTGTTCCGGTTCGGCCACATCGGCGAGTTTGGTGAGGAAGCGCTCGACGGCGTCCACATAGACGAGGTTGGCGTTCATCTGGTTGCGGAACACTTCGACGACCTGTTCCGGCTCTCCCTTGCGGAGCAGACCGTGGTTGACGTGCACGCAGACAAGCTGCTGTCCCACGGCCTTGATGAGCAGGGCGGTCACGACGGAGGAATCCACGCCGCCGGAAAGGGCGAGCAGAACCTTCTTGTCGCCAATCTGTTCACGGAGAGCCTTCACCTGTTCGTCGATGAAGGCCTTGGCGAGCGCTTCGGTATTGATGCGTGCCATGGATTCGGGGCGTACGTTGCTGGACATGATGTTTCTCCTCAAAGAGAGTAGCTTGTAGTTCCGGTCAGTCTATTCCCACTCGATGGTCGACGGCGGCTTGGAGGAAATGTCGTACACGACGCGGTTGACGCCCTTCACCTCGTTGATGATGCGGCCGGAGATTCTGGCCAGCAAATCGTCGGGCAGGCGGGCCCAGTCGGCAGTCATGGCGTCCACGCTTTCCACGATGCGCAGCGCGATGACATGCTCGTAGGTGCGGCCGTCGCCCATGACGCCCACGGTCTTGAGGGGCAGAAGAACGGCGAAGCCCTGCCATACCTTGCGGTACCAGCCGGAAGCGCGCAGTTCGTCCATGACGATGGTGTCGGCCTTGCGCAGAATTTCGAGACGGCTCTTCGTCACCTCGCCGATGACGCGGATGGCCAGGCCCGGACCGGGGAAGGGATGACGCCACAGGATGGATTCGGGAATGCCGAGTTCGGCGCCCACGGCGCGCACTTCGTCCTTGAAGAGCTCGCGCAGGGGTTCGATGAGCTTCATGTTCATCTTTTCCGGCAGGCCGCCCACGTTGTGATGGCTCTTGATGACGGCGCTCGGTCCCTTGTAGGACACGGATTCGATGACGTCGGGATACAGGGTGCCCTGGGCGAGGAACTTCACGTCGTGCCCGGCTTCCTTGATGGCCTTCGCTTCCTTGTCGAACACGTCGATGAAGGTGTGGCCGATGATTTTGCGCTTCTTTTCCGGGTCTTCCACGCCGGCGAGAAGGCCGAGGAACAAATCGGAAGCCTGGACGTACTTGAGGTTCAGGTTGAAGTGCTCGCGAAGATAGCCCACCACCTGCTCGCCTTCGTTCTGGCGGAGCACGCCGTTGTCCACGAAGATGCAGTGCAGCTGCTGACCTATGGCCTTGTTGAGCAGCACGGCCACCACGGTGGAGTCCACGCCGCCGGAGAGGGCGCAGATGACGTGGCTGTCGCCCACGGTTTCACGCACCTGCTTGACCACGCGCTCCACGAAGGAGCTCATGGACCAGTCGGGTTCGAGGTGAGCCACCTTGAAGAGGAAGTTGCGAATCATCTGCGCGCCGTCCTCGGAGTGATGCACTTCGGGATGGAACTGCAGGGCGTAGATGCGCTTTTCGTCGCAGCTCATGGCGGCCACGTCGAGCGTGGCGGTACGTCCGGTGACGATGAAGCCGGGAGGAGGCGTCTGCACCTTGTCGCCGTGGGACATCCACACGCGGGAGGCCTTGCCTTCCCCGAGGCTTTCTATGCCGTCCCAGAGCGGGCAGTCCGCCACCTTTTCAAAGTCGGCCGGACCGTATTCTCTGGTTTCGGACTGGGCGAGTTCGCCGCCGAGCTCGTGTGCAAGAAGCTGCATGCCGTAGCAGATGCCGAGCACGGGCACTCCGAGCTTCAAAATGCCCTTGTCGAGACGGGGGGCGTCCTTTTCGCCTACGCTGGCGGGACCGCCGGAAAGGATGACGGCATCGGGCTGCATGGCAGCCACTTCTTCGGCGGAGAGAATGCAGGGATGAATTTCGGAATAGACTCCGGCTTCGCGTACGCGCCGGGCGATGAGCTGCGTGACCTGGGAGCCGAAATCGAGGATGATGACTTTGGACATGGAAATTCCGGAAAGTTGAGGCCCTGCCCCGCCTTTCGTTCAGGCTGGAGCAGGGCCGTTTGCTTTTTAGTTTTCGACCTTGTAGTTGGGGGCTTCCTTGGTGATGATGACGTCGTGCACGTGGCTTTCACGCAGGCCGGAAGCGGAAATTTCCACCATGTGGGCCTTTTCGTACAGTTCGTCCAGCGTGGCGGCGCCGAGGTAGCCCATGCCGGAACGCAGACCGCCCACCAGCTGGAACACGGTGTCCGCCACGGGACCGCGCGCGGGAACGCGACCCACGATGCCCTCGGGCACCAGCTTCTTGGTGGGGTTCTGGAAATAGCGGTCGGCGCTGCCGGAACGCATGGCGTCGATGGAGCCCATGCCGCGGTAGGTCTTGTAGGCGCGGCCCTGGTAGAGAATGGTTTCACCCGGGCTTTCATCGGTACCGGCAAGCATGCTGCCAATCATGACGGTGTGGGCGCCGCAGGCCAGAGCCTTCACGATGTCGCCGGAGAACTTGAGGCCGCCGTCGGCAATGCAGCAGCGGTCGGCTTCGCGGGCGGCGCGGCTGCCTTCCATGACGGCCGTCACCTGGGGAACGCCCACGCCTGCAACCACGCGGGTGGTGCAGATGGAGCCGGGGCCGATGCCGACCTTCACGGTGTCGGCGCCGGCCTTGATGAGAGCCTTGGCGGCGTCGTAGGTGGCGATGTTGCCCGCGATGAGCTGGCAGTTCGGGAAGGTGGTGCGCAGCATTTCCACGCTGCGCAGAACGTTGGCGGAGTGGCCGTGGGCGCAGTCGAGCACGAGCACGTCCACGCCGGCGGCGAGAAGTTCGGAGGCGCGGTATTCGCAGTCCTTGCTGATGCTCACGGCGGCGCCGACGCGCAGACGGCCCTTGTCGTCCTTGCTGGCGTTGGGGTACTGCTGAACCTTGTCGATGTCCTTCATGGTGATGAGGCCGCGCAGCTGACGGTTTTCATCCACGACGAGGAGCTTTTCGATGCGGTGGGCGTGCAGGTGATGCTTGGCCTCTTCGAGAGTGGTGCCCACGGGAACGGTCACGAGGTTTTCGCGGGTCATCACTTCGCACACGAGCGTGGTCTGCGGTTCGGTGACGAAGCGCACGTCGCGGTTGGTCAGAATGCCGACGAGAGCGCTGTTCTTCACCACGGGCAGGCCGGAGACGCGAAAATCGGACATGAGTTCAAGAGCGTGCTGAACCGTGTCGTCGGGGGCGACGGTGACGGGGTCGAGAATCATGCCGCTTTCGGACTTCTTGACCTTTTCCACTTCGAGGCGCTGGCGGGCGACATCCCTGTTCTTGTGGATGATACCGATACCGCCCTGACGGGCCATGGAGATGGCCATTTCGGCTTCCGTCACGGTATCCATGGCGGCAGAGATGAAGGGTACGCCCAGCTTGATGCTGGGAGTCAGCCATGCCGACACATCGACCATGTCCGGCGTGACTTCCGAATATTCGGGAACCAGAAGGACATCGTCGAATGTCAATGCCTTGCCAAGCACAGTGGCCATATTTTCCTCCGGGGTTGGATTAAATTCGGAAAAAGATAGGTCAGAATATCTATGACCCCTGTGACTGTCAACCGCGCAATCATGCTTGCCCCTGCCTTCCTTCAGGAGAAGAAGGGCATGAAAAAAGGCCGGGAAATGTTCCCGGCCCGTGGCATGTAGCGGCTGTGTGTCATCAGCAGCGGAGGTTGGAGTCCTGACTGGAATTTCTGGAGATGGTCGTTTCCGCAGGGTCGCATTCGCTGGCATCCGTTTCTTCAGGGGCGTCGCCGCAGCGCAGATTGGAAGCCTTGCTGGAGTTTCTGGAGATGGTTTCCTCGGCAGGGTCGCACTCGGTGTTCGGAAGATAGCTGTTTTCCGGCTCTGCGTCCGTCGCGGGCGCGGCTCCGCAGTGAAGGTTGGACTCTGGGCTGGCATTTCTGGAAATGGCGGCTTCTGCGGGGTCGCACTCGTCGGCGCTTTCCTCCACAGGGTCGGTGCATTTCAGGTTGGAGTCCTTGCTGGAGTTTCTGGAAATGGTCGCCTCGGCAGGGTCGCATTCCCGGTCGGGATTGTCTTCGTTCATGGCCTTGCGCAGACGGTCTTCATCCTCGTGGGAGAGGGAGGTCTGAATGATGGTGCCGCCCGTACCCGCGAGTTCCTGAAGAGCCTTGTCCATGGTGATGCTGCGGAAAAGGATGAAAAGCATGGAGCCGCCGGGCTTCAGGTTCTGCCCGAGCTCCTTCATGAACTGGTCGTCGATGCCCACGTCGGCGAGGGCGCCGGAAACGGCTCCGGCTCCGGCGCCGACGGCGGCGCCGAGCAGCGGGTTCAGGAAAAGCAGACCGACGAGCAGTCCCCAGAAGCCGCCGGAAACGGCTCCCGCACCGGTGAGATTGTGGAGCTGGAGCAGTTTTACCTTGCCGTTTTCCTTGCGTATGGCGATGACGGCATCTTCCAGTTCGACGAGGTATTCCTTCTGCATCTTAAGGAGACGCAGACGCACTTCTTCAGCCTGAAACTCATTGGGATAGGCCACGACAACAAGTGTACTCATGGAACCTCCTTTTTTCTTCTTTATAGCAGGGGCAATGGAAAAAATCCATGAGTTTTGTGAAGATAATATGAGAAGAGTGCAAGTTTATTTTTCTACAAGCTTGCCGAAATGGAGTGTTATATATTCTTATCCGGGCTTTGCAGAAATGGAGACGTCCCCTCGACCAAGTGCAGATGCAGCAAAGGAAAGGGAAGCCCCAGTCCGTCCGTCTCGTCGCGGCCGGATACGGCGAAGCCCATGTGAAGATAAAAACTCAGTGCCTGCGGATTCTGCTCGTTGACGTCGACGTGTTTTGCTCCCCGCTTCAGGGCCTCCCGCAGAAGGGCACCTCCGGCGCCTTTGCCCCGGAAGGCCGCATGGACAAAGAGCATTTCCACGCTGTCGCCGTCCATGCCGAGAAAGGCGACGGGCGTTTCCTGTTCCATGGCGAGCAGAAGAACCGGCACATTTTTCACGGCCTCGAGCACCATGGGACGAAGAAGCTCGATGTCCTTTTCCGAAAGGAAGTGATGCGTGGCCCGGACGGACGATTCCCAGAGGGAAAGCAGGTGGTTAAGTAAGATTTCCGGACGGTTTTCCACGTCTTTCAGCGTCATGGGAACTCCTGAACCTGTGTGTCTGTTTGCGGCTGGGCAAGGAAAAAGAAAAACGCCGCAGAGGCGGCGTTTTTTCATCAGGGAGATTATTTCTTTTCCCGCTTGGCGTGGGAGGAGCGCAGGTGCAGGCGCATGGGGGCATGGCGTATGCCGAAGATGCGGCGCAGAGAGCGTTCCAGATAGCGGGCATAGGACTCGGCCACGCGGTCGGCGTCGTTCACGAAGCAGACGAAGGTGGGCGGTTCGCTTTCGGCCTGGGTAAGGTAGAAGAATTTGGGACGGACGCGGCGGACCACAGGCGCCTGATGACGGGTGAGCGTCTCTTCCATGGCGCGGTTGAGCAGACCGGTGGACACGCGGGTGCCGCATTCGGCATAGATGCGCTCGGCCAGCGGGATGAGCTTGTTCAGGCCCTCACCCGTGCGCGCGGAAGCGGGTACCAGCGGCACGTGGTAGCAGAAGCTCAGCTCTTCCTGCAGGTTCTTCATGAGCTCGGTGCGCGCCTTGGTGGGAATGAGGTCCATCTTGTTCACGATGATGAGGAAGGGCGTCTTGCGCTCGTCCAGCAGTTCGATGAGGCGCTTGTCCTGAGAGGTGAGCCCTTCGGTGGCGTCCAGCACCAGGAAGGTCACATCGGCCTTGGTGGTGCTCTTCAGCGAGGAGTTCACGGAGAAGCGCTCCACGGTGTCGGTGATGCGGGAGCGGCGGCGTACGCCTGCGGTGTCCACGAAGGTGTAGGTCTTGCCGTGCTTCTCCACGGTGACGTCCACGCTGTCGCGCGTGGTGCCGGCCTGGTCGCTGACAATCATGCGGTCTTCGCCGATGAAGGCGTTGGTCATGGAGGACTTGCCCGCGTTGGGGCGTCCCAGCATGCAGAGCCTGAGGTGGTCCGTCACTCTGCGGCGGCGGATGCCGGGCTTGTCGCGGTCATCTTCCAAATCTTCGCTGCTTTCTTCGGGGGTTTCCTCGTCGAAGCCGTCGTCTTCCGGCAGAAGGTCGCGGATTTCCTCCTCAAGAGCGCGCAGGTTGTGGCCGTGTTCCGCCGAGCAGGCGATGACGGGAAAGCCGAGGCCGTGGAATTCCGCGAGCATGAGCTCTTCCTTTTCCGCGCCGTCCACCTTGTTCACCACCAGCAGAATGGGCTTGTCGCAGCGGCGGAGATAGGCGGCGAGATGCTCGTCGAAGGGCATGAGGCCGTCTCTGCCGTCCACCACCATGCAGATGACGTCGGCTTCCTTCAGGGCCGCTTCGGCCTGACGCAGAATGTCGGCCTCGAACCCGCGGATGCCCGCCGGGCCTTCGGCCACGGTCTGATGATGGTCGAGCGTGATGCCGCCGGTATCGACGATGGCGAAGTCGCGTCCGTAGCGCGAGCGCACCACACCTTCCATGCGGTCGCGCGTGACGCCGGGCCTGTCGTGGGTGATGGCGCGGTTGCTGCGGATGAGACGGTTGAACAGGGTGGACTTGCCCACATTGGGGCGTCCAAGCAGAACGACTTTGGGCATCATGGGCGGGCACCTCGGAAAGTGGAAATGTTGGGGGGCGGCCGGCACGGCCGTCCGGCATGAAAACGTGCGTCGGAAAGAACGGAGGCAATCTTTTACGCCCAACAGCGGCCTCTGTCCAACGTTTTCACGATACTCCGGCTGGACGGAGGAAATCAAGAGCGGATATTTTTATACATAACTACTTGAAATAAAATAAAAAATAAAAAAATCCTTGCAATATTCCACCAATTCGTCTATAAAAACGTTCTTTCAGCTCCAGAAGCTATATCCCTATCACGGAGTCCCGCCATGACCCGCAAAGACCGTACGGAAGGTATTTACAGTCGTCGTGAAGTGCTCGACGAGAGCGAACGCCGCCAGTACAACCTCATTCAGCTTAAAGACCTGCTGTCCTACGCCTACCGCTATTCGGAAGACGTGAAGAAGCGCTTCGACCGCGCGCAGTTCAATGTCGAGAAGTTCAAGACCCTCTCGGACCTCAAGCATATTCCCATCCTTAAAAAGAAGGAGCTCATCTTCCTGCAGACCATGGGGCCCCGCCTCGGCGGTCTGCTTACCAAGGATATCGGCGAGCTCCGCAGAGTCTTTCTTTCCCCCGGCCCCATCTTCGACCCCGAAGACCGCAACGACGACTACTGGGGCTACACCGAAGCCTTCTATTCCGTGGGCTTCCGTCCGGGCGACGCCGTGCAGGTGACCTTCAACTATCATCTTGCCCCTGCGGGCCTGATGTTTGAAGAGCCTCTGCGCAACCTCGGCTGCGCCTCCATTCCCGCCGGTCCCACCGATGCCGCAACCCAGCTCGACATCATGCAGAAGCTGCGCGTTTCCGGCTACGTGGGCACGCCGAGCTTCCTCATGCACCTTGCCCAGCGTGCCGAGGAAAAGGGGCTCAACCTGCGTAAGGATTTGTTCCTGGAAGTGGCCTTCGTCACCGGCGAACGCCTGTCGGAAAAAATTCGCAGCCAGATGGAAAAGAAGTACGACATCATCATGCGGCAGGGCTACGGTACCGCCGACGTCGGCTGCATCGGCTACGAGTGCTTCCAGAAGAACGGCCTGCACATTTCCAACCGCTGCTACGTGGAAATCTGCCATCCCGACACGGGCATTCCGCTCAAGGACGGCGAAGTGGGCGAAGTGGTGGTCACGGCCTTCAACAAGACCTATCCGCTCATCCGTCTCGCCACCGGCGACCTTTCCTACATCGACCGCACGCCCTGCTCCTGCGGACGTACCAGCCCGCGCCTCGGCAGCATCGTCGGCCGCGTGGACACCACGGCCCGCATCAAGGGCATGTTCGTCTATCCCCATCAGGTGGAACAGGTCATGGCCCGCTTCGAGGAAATCAAGCGCTGGCAGATTGAAGTCACCAACCCCGGCGGCGTGGACGAAATGGTGCTCTATGTGGAAGCGAGCAACTTCAAGCGCAAGGAAGAGCTCCAGCACCTGTTCCGCGAGCGCATCAAGCTGCGTCCGGAGCTGCGCATTCTTGCTCCCGGCAGCCTGCCTCCGCAAATCAAGCCCATCGAAGACAAGCGCGTCTGGGACTGATGGCGACGGCTTTTCGGCACGCGCCGCGTGAAAACGCCTTTTAGGAAAGAGGCGGTCATCCTTCGGGTGGCCGCCTCTTTCGTTTCATGCCGCCGTGCGGAGAAAGACGGAAGCGCGCCGTGGCAGCCGGCGGTGAAGTCCCGGGGAGGGAGAAGGGCGTTTTTTCCCGATGCTGCGGGCAGGAACTTGCGGGAGCCTGTGTTCCTGGGGAGAGCGATGGTTTTCCCCGGGGGAAAATGGAGGCTGCGGTCGGGCGTTATGGAGGTTCCCGGTGTCGGACATCCGGGCCTGCGGGGCAGAAAAAAGCGGCTTTCAACATGGTCGCCCGACCATGACTTACCGCATGTTATCCTGTGGAGATGACGGGACAAAGTCCCTTTCTTCTTGACAAAGGAGGGATTTTTTTTAAAATGTCGACAATCGACAGATTGCTTTGTTCCATTTTTCATTTTTTTCGAGAGGACAACATGGGTATCAGCGTCATTTCCACTCCTTCGGCTCCTGCGGCTATCGGTCCCTACTCTCAGGGGATTAAGACTGACGGCATGACCTTTTTCTCCGGTCAGCTCGGCATCAATCCCGCCACGGGCAAGCTCGCCGAAGGCGGGGTTGCGGCACAGGCGGAACAGTCCCTCAAGAACATCAGGGCCCTGCTTGACGCCATCGGCGCCGCTCCGTCCGATATCGTGAAGACCACCATCTATCTTGTGGACATTGCCGATTTCGCGGCCGTCAACGAAGTGTACGGCAAGTTCTTCGACGGCGCGTTCCCCGCGCGTTCCTGCGTGGCCGTGCATCAGCTTCCGATGGGCGGTCTCGTGGAAATCGAAGTCATTGTGGCGAAGTAACATGATGCTCGGGCGCAGGTCTGTGCGCCCGATATTTTTTTCAGGAAAAAGGAGGCACGGAGAAGATAACTGAACTGCGGCAGAGGTCCGCGCCGGGCACGCCTTCTGAACAGGTACGCTCAGGCACGGATGGGAGAAGAGTCCAACGTATTTACTTTGAGAGTTCGTATGGAAAAGCGTTTAGGCTCAGGACTCATTAGTTGCCAAAAGGGTATGAAGTTCTTATTGTCGGCATAGGGAGGATGTCATGAGAGATCTTTTTTATCTTTCTCATGAACAGATTGCTCGTATCAAACGCTACTTTCCTCGTTCCCATGGCATTCCGAGAGTCGATGACAGGCGTGTCGTCAGCGGCATTATCTATGTCATCAAGCACGGCCTGCAATGGAA
>CALUPQ010000042.1 GCA_944322695.1 uncultured Mailhella sp.
CTTCCCTCACCAGTCTGTCGCCGTGCAGTTTTTCCAGCGTCTCGCGCGTGAGAGGGGCGGCCAGATGGATGCGTCCCGTGCCCTGCCCGCCGCCGTCCATGGCGGCAACGGCCAGAAAGGGAGCATCCGCAAGGGCGTCTTCCGGCGGAAGTTCCGCGCCCCGGCCGGAGGCGAGACGAAAACTGCCCCGTTCGCGTTTCTGTGCCATGCGTTCCGGCCAGGCGAGAGACAGCATGGCTCCGGCGCTGTTTTCGTCTTCAAAAACGCTGCCGAGGGGCAGAGTGCCGCTTTTCTTCACCAGCGAATATATCTGCTCGGCGGCGCGGCGCAGGCGGGACTGACGGCGCAGCTCCGCAAGGCGCGGGCGCACGTCGCAGCCCGGTCTTGAAGAGCGCTCTTCCGCGAGAGCCGCCAGCGCTGCGGCCAGAGGAAGATGTTCGCCCGCCAGAAGGGCCATGTGCGCAAGCCGCGGATGCAGGGGCAGACGCGAGAGCGCCTTGCCGTGTTCGGAGAGCTGAAGACGGCCGTCCTTCGATTCCAGAGCGCCCAGAAGCTCCAGCGTCTGCCGGGCGATGGCGAGCGAGGCCTCGGGCGCAGGGGTGAGCAGAGGCAGCTTCTGAGGCATGCTGCCCCATGCCAGAGCGTCGAGGGTGAAGGGGGCGAGGTCGGCGTCCAGTATTTCCGGTCGGCGTGAAGGCAGAAGGACGTCCCCTTCATGCCAGAGCCTGATGCATACGCCGCTTTCCACGCGTCCCGCGCGTCCGGCCCTCTGGTCGGCGGCGTCCTTTGTGACGCGCCCCGTGACAAGGGCGCTCATGCCCGTGGAGGGGGAAAAACGGGAACTGCGCGCAAGCCCGCAGTCTATGACCACGCGCACCCCTTCGATGGTGAGGCTGGTTTCCGCAATGGACGTGGCAAGCACCACCTTGCGCCTGCCGGGAGGCGCGGGGGCGATGGCGGCATCCTGTTCGGAGGCGGAAAGGTCCCCGTACAGAGGATGCAGCGAGACTTCCGGAGGAAGATTGTCCAGCATGTCCGCCACGCGGCGTATTTCTCCCTGACCGGGAAGAAAGACGAGAACGGAGCCCGTCTCTTCGGCAAGAGCCCGGCGTACCGTGGCCGCCGTATGGGCAAGCAGGGCTTCTTTGCCGGAAAAGGTGCCGAAGCTGCCGGAACCTGCCGGGCAGGGGGCGTACCGGATGTCCACGGGCCACATTCTTCCTTCGGCGCGTACCACAGGGCAGGGGGCGAGCAGTCGGGAGAGGTCGCCTTCCTCCAGAGTCGCCGACATGATGAGAATCTTCAAATCCGGCCGGAGGGCTTCCTGCGCCTCCATGCAGAAGGCGAGCGCCGTGTCGGCGTGAAGGGAACGCTCATGAAATTCGTCGAAAATGACGCAGGAAACGCCGGAAAGCTCCGGGTCGGCGATAAGGCGGCGGGCAAGTATGCCTTCGGTGATGATTTCCACGCGCGTTTCCCTGCTGACGTGGCTCTCGAGCCTGACGCGGTACCCCACGCGCCCGCCTGTCTCTTCTCCCAGAGATGCGGCCATGAACCTTGCGGCGGAGCGGGCGGCAAGGCGGCGCGGCTCCAGCATGAGAATGCTGCCTTCCATGTGCTCCATGAGAAAGAGGGGCACGCGCGTGGTTTTGCCGGAACCGGGAGGCGCGGTGAGCAGTACGCGGCTGTGGGTGGAAAGGGCTTCGAGAAGAGCGGGAAAGGAAGATTCGACGGGCATGTTCATGCAGGGAATGTAACGGGAAGCGGAGGAAAAGAAAAGGCGCGGCCGTGGGGCCGCGCCTTTTCGCAAATGGTATGTTCAGGCTTTATCAGGCGGCGCGCTTCTTGCCGGTGAGCACGGGCAGAGCTTCACGCACGAGGAAGATGGCGAGGATGAACAGAATGGCGGCAAGGCCGGCCTGCAGGTAGGCGGCGAACAGGTCGCCCTGACCGGAGGCAATGACGAGGACCTTGTCCTTGAAGGTGAAGGCCAGAGAGGTGAGCGTCACAAGAATCATGAAAATCATGGGAAGGATGAACATCTTGTGATTGCGGGCCGCGTTCTTGAGCCAGGCGGCCACGGCCAGCAGCGCCAGACCCGCGAGCAGCTGGTTGGACGCGCCGAAGAGCGGCCACACCTTGGACCATCCGCCCATGCCGAAGGCGATGCCCACGATGACGGTAAAGCCGGTGGAGAAGTACTTGTTGCACAGAATTCTGCGGAAATCGGTGACGTTCTCGGGCGTTTCGCCGGGGTTCAGCCAGAATTCGGTGAACATGTAGCGGGCGAGGCGGGTACCGGTATCCAGAGAGGTAAGGCAGAAGGCGGAGACGGACAGGATGAGCAGGCCGTAGGCGGTCTTCTGGGCTTCGGGGCTGTCGAAGCCGACAGTGGCCAGCATTTCGGAAATGCCGCGGGCAAAGACGGCGGTGGGCGGCATCTTGAAGGCCTCGGCGCCGGCCTGAGCGTAGATGTAGCCTATGGTGATGAGCGACACGATGGCCAGAGCGCATTCCACGAGCATGGCGCCGTAACCGATGATTCTGGCGTTCTTTTCGCTGTTGAGCTGCTTGGAGGTCGTGCCGGAGGAGATGAGGGAATGGAAGCCGGAGATGGCGCCGCAGGCGATGGTGACGAAGAGTACGGGGAAGAGGTACTGACCGTTCACTTCAAAGCCCACGAAAGCGGGCAGGTTCAGAACGGGGTTGGCGGAGAAGACGCCCACCACGGCCGCAATCATCATGGCGTACAGGAGGAAGGAGCTCAGGTAGTCGCGCGGCTGGAGGAGAATCCACACGGGCGTGACGGAGGCGATGAGAATATAGACGCCGATGATGTACATCCAGGTATCGCCGGCCAGATAGATGGGGCAGTTGAGACCGATGATGATGCATACCACGAGGGCGATGATGCCGATGACGGTGCAGACGGAAAGAGGCAGGTTCTTGCGATAGACGCAGAAGCCGAACACCACGGCCATGAGAATGAACAGCATGGAAATGGTGGCGGTGGAGCCGTTGGCCTCGATGTGCGAGCCGTCGGGAGCGAAGCCGTTGAACGTGCTGGCCACGATGGAGGCGAAGGCGGCGATGACGAGCAGCAGCGCAAGGTAGGCGAACACGATGAACAGGCGCTTGGCTCTCACGCCGATGTTCTGGGAAATGACTTCGCCGATGGATTCGCCCTTGTGGCGGATGGAGGCGAACAGCGCGCCGTAGTCATGCACGGCGCCGAAGAAGATGCCGCCTATGATAATCCACAGAAGGCAGGGCAGCCAGCCGAAGAACGCGGCCTGAATGGGGCCGTTGATGGGGCCCGCGCCGGCGATGG
>CALUPQ010000043.1 GCA_944322695.1 uncultured Mailhella sp.
CCCGTAAACGGGCTTCCGGCATACGGGATGCTCAACTGTTCTCCAAAGTTATCCTCGGCCAGTTGATGCCTGATGTACTCGGCTATCTTTGCCTTATTCTTGCCCACCGTATCAACATAGTAACCACCGCACCAGAACTCCCGATTACGATATTTGAACTTCAACTCGCCGAACTGTTCATATATCATCAGACTGCTCTTTCCTTTCAAATATCCCACAAACGCCGATACACTTATCTTAGGCGGTATCTCAAGCAATATATGAATATGGTCGGGACAACATTCCGCTTCTACTATGTTCACCCCCCTTCCATTCACATAATTTCCGCTATATTTCTCCTATAGCCCTTTTCTTCTGTGCTAACTTCTTTGTGTCCCCATTGTGACCTCCTTTTGATTTTCCTATGGGCGCAGTTGCCAGACCGCACCTCTTTTTTAGCAAATCAAAAGGAGTCTTTATCACTTACACATAACTATAAGTTTTCGGGAACCCCCAGCCTAGCTGGGGGGTTTCTTTTAACCAAAAAACGGCGGCCGCAATCACGACCGCCGTCAACGCTATCCGTCCTTTTCCATGGTACAGCGCAGAGGATAGCCCGCAGCCCGGGCCCGCTCCGTCACCTGCTTCACGCGAGATTCCGCAATTTCCTTAGGATACACGCCGCATAGCCCCATGCCCTTTTCGTGCACCGAAAGCATGATGGCGACGGATTCCTCCTGCGTCTTGTGAAACACCTCTTCGAGAATCTTCACCACGAAGTCCATGGTGGTGTAGTCGTCGTTGTGCAGAAGAACCCGGTACATGGCCGGTTCCTTCAGTTCCTCCTCCAGCGTCACGCCGGATTGAGACTCCGTGTCGGTGCCGTAGTCCTGGCTCATGGGCTGCTCCTCTCTGCGCAAAAGCCTGCGCGGACGAAAAACGTTCCGGCCCGCCCTTCACGGGGCAGACCGCTCTGCTATTCCACCTCGGCCTTCAGGGCGTCGGCCTGGGCCTGGGAGGCAAGGGCTTCCACCATTTCCTCGATTTCGCCTTCCATGAAGCGGTCAAGGGAGTACATGGTGAGATTGATGCGGTGGTCGGTCACGCGGCCCTGGGGGAAGTTGTAGGTGCGGATGCGCTCGGAGCGGTCGCCGGAGCCCACCTGGGAGCGGCGTTCCGCGGCTTCGGAAGCGTGCTGCTTTTCCTGCTCCGCCTGAAGAATGCGGGAGGCGAGCACCTTCATGGCGCGGGCCTTGTTCTTGTGCTGGGAGCGCTCGTCTTCGCAGGTGACCACGATGCCGGTGGGAATGTGGGTGATGCGCACGGCGGATTCGGTCTTGTTGACGTGCTGACCGCCAGCGCCGGAGGCGCGATACACGTCGATGCGCAAATCTTCCGGACGGAGGTTCACGTCCACTTCCTCGGCTTCGGGCATGACGGCCACGGTGGCGGCGGAGGTGTGGATGCGGCCCTGCGATTCCGTGGCGGGCACGCGCTGCACGCGGTGCGTGCCGGATTCGTAGCGCAGACGGCTGTAAACGCGCTTGCCGGAAACAAGGGCGATGACTTCCTTGTAGCCGCCCGCGTCCGTGGGCATTTCGGAAATGATTTCCACCTTCCAGTGCTGAAGTTCGGCGTAACGGCAGTACATGTGGAAGAGGTCGGCCGCAAAGAGCGCGGCTTCGTCGCCGCCGGTGCCGGCGCGCACTTCCAGCACGGTGTTCTTCTCATCCAGCGGGTCGGGCGGAAGCAGCATGAGGCGCAGCTTGTGCTCGCGCTCGGGCAGTTCCTTTTCCAGACGGCGGATTTCCTCCTGCGCCATGTCGCGGATGTCGTGGTCCTCGTCGCTCAGAAGTTCCCTGTTGTCCTCAAGCTGTTTCTGGAGGTCGCGGTATTCGCGGAAGGCAAGAACCACGGGCTCCACGTCCGCGCGGGCCTTGGCCGTCTTGCGGTACTGGTCCGGGTCGGCCAGCACGGCGGGGTCGGCCAGCGCCTGTTCCAGCTCTTCATATCGTTTTTCAAGATTTTCCAGTTTCGCAAACATAGTTACTCCATCACAGTAGTGTCGGGGGATTGGAATCGGCCGGCAAAGGGACTTTCCGGCCCGAGGGCCTCCCTGAGCGCGGCCACGGCGACTTCCAGCTGCCCGTCATCGGGCTCGCGCGTGGTCAGAAGCTGAAGCAGAAGCCCGGGAGCGCGCAGCACCCTGCCCCACAAGCCGCCGTCCACGGAGGCGGCGTAGTGGATGAGCTCATAGGCAAGCGCGCTTACCGGCACAATCAGCGCAATCTTGAAACAGACCACGCCCGCATGACGCACGAGGGCGGAGGAAGGCTCCCAGAAAAGGAGAAAAAGCGGCACCAGCACGGCGTGCAGCACAATGGCGGCCGAAAGAACGAAAAGCAGAAACGTGGTGCCGCAGCGCGGATGCAGACGGCTGCCCCGCCGCGCGCTCTCCACGTTGACCGGGCCGCCCGCTTCGAAGGCGTGTATGGTCTTGTGCTCCGCGCCGTGATACTGGAACACGCGGCGTATGTCGGACAAAAAGGATATGGCGGCGATGTAGCCTATGAACATGAGGAACTTGAACAGCCCGTCCCACAGATGGAAGGAAAGTCCCGTCATGCCGCCGCCGAGGCCCAGATACTGCATTCCGAGGGCCAGAAGATGCGGCGCGGCCACGAAAAGAAGGACGGCGGCCCCGAGAGCCATGGCCAGCGTGAGCGCCACCTGACCGCGCGTCATGGGGGAGCTGTCCTCCTCGCCCGTGGAAAGGTCGGCCGAACGGTTCAGCGCGCGCACTCCGTTGGCGAGGGTTTCCACAAGCACGGGAAAGCCGCGCAGAAAACGCACGCCGCGCAGCCCCTTCGGGCCCACGGTGCGCCAGCGGCGGCTTTCCACGAAAATGGAGCCGGAAGGACGGCGTACCGCAAGTGCGGAAGTGCCGCCGTTGCGCATGAGCACCCCTTCCATGACGGCCTGCCCGCCCACCAGCGGCAGGGCGCAGCTCTCCGCCGCAAGGCAGAGGAGCCGGAACAAAGAACTCTTGTGCTTCATGCTTCACCTTCCCTGAAAAAAGACGCTCGCGCCAAACTCAAAAACCTCCCCAGGAAAGCCTGGGGAGGTTCCACTCGTTCCCGGCTCAATCGACGCCGGAACCAGTGTTACTTAGCGAATTTGGCGTACTTCTTGCGGAAGCGGTCGATGCGGCCGGCGGTATCGACGAAGCGCTGCTTGCCGGTGAAGAACGGATGGCAGGCGGAGCAGATTTCGACGTGCACGGTTTCGCCCTTGGTGGAGAGAACTTCCACGACGTTGCCGCAGGCGCAGACAAGCTTGGCCTTGTACACTTTGGGATGGATGCCTTCTTTCATGGTACACTCCTCGTATGATTTGCGGACCCACGGGTACGCCCATACCCACCTTGGTAGGCGGACAGTCGCCTAGTCGCCCGATTTACCGCAGCGTTGAGATTCAAGTCGGAGAACCCTACTTCTTTTTTCGCCGTTAGTCCAGTGTTTTTCGCGCATCTTTCCCGTCCGAAGCCGCACGGCGGCAGAAGGAGGGCGCGCATCTCCCTTTTCATCCGCGTCGCCGCCCTTCCCGCCCGCTCCATGCAGGGCTTGCGCGCCTTCCAAAAGCCTCCGGCCGAAGCCGCAAAGGGCTCGCCTTCCGGCGCGTTCCGACAAAAGGCTCCGCCGAAAGCTCCCGTCTTCCCGCTCCAGGCATCGTCCTTCCGTCCGCAGTCCTTCCCGCGCCTCGGGGCCCCTTCAATTTTGAGCCGATGGCCATACCAACGTCATAGTCCTTCCCGCGCGGCGGGGACCTTGCCGACCGTTTCAAGGCACAGAACCTTTTGCAGGCGGCGGCAATTCGCTCCTTAGGGCGTCCTCCTTTTCCGGCGCCGTTCCGCGGCAGGCCGCCTTCACCCGCTGCCTTCTCCCTCGTCGCCGGAGAACAGGGTTCCGCAGCGGAACGGATGCTTCGCGGCCCCGCTCTTGCCCGCTCTCCGTCCGTCATTCATGAAAAAACTGCGAAAAAAGCCCCGGAGCAAAACGACTTCCCGCAGCGTACCGAAAGCTCTCTTCAGAAAAAACAGGAGCGCCGCCGGCCCGAGCCCAGCCCGGTCGCAGTGCGCGCCGCACTTCGGGAAAAAAAGCCTTTCACTGGACGAGCGGGACGGTAAAGGCTATACCTTGCCCATGC
>CALUPQ010000044.1 GCA_944322695.1 uncultured Mailhella sp.
CGCTACATCCCGACTCTGGTACTGCCAAAGAAAAAATGGAGCTCATGAACAGAATTGAACTGTTGACCTCATCCTTACCAAGGATGCGCTCTACCAACTGAGCTACATGAGCATTTCGTCTCTCGGCAGGGAGAAACCTACCTAAACGCCCCTCATCCGTCAAGCTCTGAAAGCCATTTTTTTTAATTTTTTCTTCCGACGTTATCTCCCCATGAGTTTTCTTATCAGCATCTCTTCATTTTTCTTTAGGTATTCAGGCAAGTTATATTCTTCAAACACGTCCATTCCCTTGACAAGGAACGGCCAGCGCGCCCGCGTGGTAATCTCCCCTGCACACGTCGCCGCGCTTCCCCGCACCAGCGGACAACCGAAACGCAGCGCCATGGCGGCAGTATGGGCGTTGGCAAAAGCGTGCCTGGGACAGGACGTAAGCTCCAGAGCCACCCCTTTTTCAGCAGCATAAGCTGCGGCCTTCGCATCGATAAGACCGGGATGGGTAATGATATCGGCCCCGGCCTCGATGGCGGCAAAATTCGTCCCCTCCTCCACCTGGTCGCAGAGAGTCTCGCCGTACACCAGCACAAGGGAAGCGCCGGCATCGCGTGCCTGCTGAACAAAGGAAGGAATGAGCGCCGGAGGAACATGCCGAAGTTCAACCCCCGCCACGGCCTCCACATTGGCATAGAGACTGCATCGTCTGACCTCTTCAGCCAGCGATGCGACAAAGGAAAAATCGGCCCCTTCACAGCTCTGCACCAGCCCGACAAACCGTAACCCGGCCAGCGAAGCATAGCGCAGAGCCGAACTGACGCCGAGGCCGTCTTCCGCAGCTCTGCTGCCCAGCATGATATGAAAATCCGTCATAAGAACTCTCCCCTTTGAGCATAGCGGGCCGCCTCTGAAAAGAAAAGCTCCCCCTGAGCCCCCTTGCCCGGTATTTGCGCTTACCTTTCGAATGATGTATGATGACGCCCCATTCATATCGAGCATACTGAGGGACACCATGACCAAAGAAAAAAAGTACTCCACGCTTCCCGCTTCCGAAAAGGCCCCCATCATGCAGCACTGGCTGACTGAACACAAGGCCCGCGACCTGGCCGTGTTCCGGCTGCCCGAGGGCAATCCTCTGGCCGACATCGTCATCATCGCCTCGGCCTCTTCCGCTCGTCATGCGCGCAGTCTCGCCGACGGTCTTTCGGAAATGTGCAAGCAGGAAAAATTCGAAATCCTGCGTACGGAAGGTTACCAGGAAGGACAGTGGGTACTGGTGGACCTCAACGATGTCATCGTTCACATCTTTCAGGAGCCCGTCCGGGAGCTTTACCATCTCGAAGCTCTCTGGTCCGGCGCCGAAGCGCTGCCTGCCACCGCAGCGGAAGGAAAGGAGAATAATTGATGTCTTCAGTGAAACCTACCCTTTTTCTTATCCTCGACGGCTACGGCCTTGCGCCTGCCGGCCCGGGGAACGCGGCCAGCCAGGCAAATACGCCTACGCTTGACCGTCTGTTCTCCATGCCCGGCATGGGCAGGCTGGACGCCTCTGGGCGTCAGGTCGGTCTGCCCTCCGGCTTCATCGGAAACTCGGAAGTGGGCCACCTGAACATCGGCGCAGGTCGTATCGTCTATCAGGACATGACCCGCATCGACATGGCCATTGAAACGGGCGAGCTCTTCAACAACCCCGTCCTGCTTGAACTGTTTGCCGCGACCCGAGCCCGGGGCGGCCGCATCCATTTCTGCGGCCTGCTGTCCGACGGCGGCGTACACAGCCATATCAACAACCTCTTCGCCCTCCTTGAAATGGCTCAGCGTGAAGGGGTTCCCGCTCTTGTCCATGCCTTCCTCGACGGTCGCGACACCCCGCCCTGCTCCGCCATCGATTACGTGGCAAAACTGGAGCCGGAACTCGAAAAAACGGGTGCCAGGCTTGCCGACATGGTGGGACGCTTCTATGTCATGGACCGTGACAAGCACTGGGAACGTGTGGAAGAAGCCTGGAACATGCTCGTGCACGGCAAGGGACAGCGTATCGACAATGCCGCGGAGGCCCTCCGCACCGCCTATGCCGAAGGGGAAACGGATGAATTCCTGAAGCCCCGTATTCTGCTCGACCCCACGGAGTCCGTCATTCGCGACGGCGACGGCGTGTTCTGCTTCAACTTCCGCGCTGACCGCGGTCGTGAGCTCGTGCGCGCGCTGACCGATGCCGAGTTCACCGGTTTTGACCGCGGTGCCCTGCCCGACATGGCCGGCGTGGCCTCCATGACCTCGTACGAATCCACGCTTACCGCACCCGTAGCCTTCACCAAGGACAACCTCGACAAGACCATGGGCGAACTGGTCTCCTCTCTCGGCATGAAGCAGCTCCGCATCGCGGAAACGGAAAAATACGCCCATGTCACGTACTTCTTCAGCGGCGGACGCGAAGCCCCCTTTGAAAACGAAGACCGTATTCTCGTGGAATCCCCCCGCGATGTTGCCACATACGACCTCAAGCCTCAAATGAGTGCCGTGGAAGTGACCGACAAGCTCATCGATGCCTGGAACAGCGGCAAGTATGATTTCGTGGTGTGCAACCTCGCGAACCCCGACATGGTCGGCCACACCGGCGTGATGGAAGCCGCCATCAAGGCCTGTGAAACCGTGGACGCCTGCGTGGCCCGCATTGAAAAGGCCGTCATGGATAAAGGCGGCATTCTGTGCATCACGGCCGACCACGGCAATGTGGAAAAGATGGTGGACGAAGAAGGCCGACCGCAAACGGCCCACACTCTGAACCAGACGCCCTTCCTTATCGTGGAGGCAGGAAAAAGCCATCCCGTCAGGAACGGTAAACTTGGAGACATCATGCCCACACTGCTCACCCTGTGGGGCATCCCGGTTCCGGCTGAAATGACCGGAGAGAACCTGCTTGCCTGACATGAGGACCCCGCAAAAGCGGGGTCTTCTTCCAGAGCTGCGGAAGCAGCAAGGCAGGCTCGCCCTGCTGCTTTTTCCTCTCTGCCGTAAGCAGCAGAAACAATTTCACCCGCCCCTTTTCGGAGCCGTCCATGGAGGATGGAATGACCTATACCGAACCGGTAAAGCCTGAAAGCATGGCTATGCTTTTCGTCTATCTTTGTCCGTACTGTCGGAATGAGGTGGTGCTGGTTTCTCCTGTACAGCCCATGACCGTGACCTGCGGTTCCTGCCGCAACAACTTTCCCATTGTTCCAGTCGACGAGCGAACCGTGCAGTATGTACATACCATTCTCGGCGACGGGAAGGCGGCGGTCAATCCCAGCTTTTAAGTTTTCGCGACCTTCCGCAAAGAAGCCTGCCCTCCGGCGGGCTTCTTTATTTTTCCACACTTGCATTCACATGAGATATTCAATAGACTAATATCATATCAATATGAATTTATCTTGTTTCTTCATAAAGGTAAAAAAATGAACACCCACACAAAAGAACGCTTGAAACGCTGGCTCGTCTTTCTCTTCAGCATGTTCTTCATGGGCAACGGCATCGCCATGGTTACCAACGCACAGCTCGGTACGACCCCCATTTCCAGCGTACCGTACGTTGTTGCCAACATCTTCGGTTTTTCCATGGGCACCGGTACCTTCATCATCAATACGCTCATGCTTCTGGCTCAGATTCCTCTTCTGGGAAAAACCTTCCGCCCCCGACAGTTTCTTCAGCTCCCCAGCGTGTTTCTTTTCAGCCTGTTCATTGACTTCGGCCTTTGGCTCACCCATCCCATCATCCCCGAAATGTGGCCGCTGCGCATGGGCATGACGCTGCTGGGCTGTGCCATCATGGCCTTCGGCATCATGCTGGAAATAACCAGCAATACCATGGTCATTCCCGGTGAAGGCTTCGTGCTGGCCCTGGCCTACCGTACCAGGCTGCAGTTCGGCAATCTCAAGGTCATCAACGATGTTACTCTGGTGATTACAGCTGCCCTGCTCGGCTGGTTCTGCCTGGGCGGCATTGTGGGCCTCAGGGAAGGTACCATAGTCACGGCGCTGCTGACGGGCGTCTTCATCCGCTTCTACACCCGTTGCTTCCGCATGCGCATAGAGCAGTGGTTTAAACGGTGATGTAAAATTTTTGCTTGACCGCAGCGCAATCCTTCACTACAACACAAAAGACGCGCTTATAGCTCAGCTGGATAGAGCAACTGCCTTCTAAGCAGTGGGTCGCAGGTTCGAATCCTGCTAGGCGCACCAACGAAATCAATGGGATATCTGCTTTTTGCAGGTATCCCTTTCGTCGTTT
>CALUPQ010000045.1 GCA_944322695.1 uncultured Mailhella sp.
TGGCTGCAGAAGAGCACGGGCATCCCTGCCCTTCTCGTCGGTCTCATCGGCGCGCCGCTCGTCTTCTTCGCGGTCAACGCCCTCTACAAGAAGACGGAGCTTTCGCCTGAAATTTCCGCTCTCTGGGCAAAGTTCCGTCAGCTCTGATACCTCCCGTGCCCGGCCCCGTGCCGGGCGCAAAACCCGGACTTCGACTTATGAACCAGCAAACAGACGGCATGCTCCTTTTATGAACCAGCAAACAGACGGCATGCTCCTTTCTTCCACCGGCGTGGCATGGGATGAAGAACGCCTGGCCGGACGCTACGCCTTCTTCCGCAAGCTGCGGGACAAGGTCAGCCTCAGGCTCATCTACTACCCCTACTGGCTGATGGAGCCGCACGGCACGGCCACATGGCGCTTTTTCGGAACGAAACCCGTAGCCATGCTCATGGTGACGGACGCGCGCTCCGGGCGCTGCCTGCGCATAAGCGCGCCGCCCCTGCTGAAGGAAGAGCGTCTCCTGCCGGCCGAAGCCTCCGAAAAGACTCCCTTCTTTCCGGCCGTACTGGAAAACGAATCGTTTTCCCTCAAGGTTCAGGCGCATATCGCCCCCGCCCTGTACGAGGAGGAACGTGCGAAACGTCAGGCCGAAGACTTCGCGCTCAAGGCATGGAACCGGAAGTGCAACCTTCCGCTGGGCCCGCGTGCCGCCCTTGCCTGTACCGATATCGCAGCCACTTTTCTGTACAAGCCGTTCTGGCTCATGACCACCGAGGAAAAAACGCAGGACGGCAGGGACAAACTTTTCATCTTCGATGCCAGCACGGGAATCGGCGGTCTTTCCGAGTACTGGAACGTGGCGGAATACGCCATGGCGCTGCCGGGGGGCGTTTCCGCCTCCTGAAGCCGGCTCCCGTTTCACATGTCATGACAGGCCCGCGGGCCATGCCCGTCCCTTTCCCATAACAACGAGGTTTTTCTTATGCAGCGTGCACTGCCCGAACCTTTCCGCTTCAAATCCATCGAACGCATCCATCTGCCCGGTAAGGAAGAGCGCGAGCAGGCGCTCAGGGAAGCGCATTACAATATGTTCGCGCTCAAGGCCAAGGACGTGTACATCGACCTGCTTACCGACTCCGGCACCGGCGCGCTGAGCAAGGAACAGTGGGCCGCCCTCATGCTGGGCGACGAATCCTACGCCGGCGCCGACAGCTTCTTCCGCCTCAAGGACTCCGTGAAGGAAATGCTGGGCTTCGACTACATCATTCCCGCCCATCAGGGCCGCGCGGCGGAAAACATTCTCATCGGCTCTCTGGTGAAGCCCGGCGACTTCATTCCCATCAACATGCCCTTCGACACCACCCGCGCGCACATGTTCAACGCGCAGGCCACGCCCGTCAACTGCGTGGTTGACTCCGCCTTCCAGCCCGAACTCGAACAGCCCTTCAAGGGCAACGTCGACCTCGCCAAGCTGGAAGACGCCCTCAAGACGCACGGCGACAAGATTCCCTTCATCATGGTCACCGTCACCAACAACTCCGGCGGCGGCCAGCCCGTGAGCCTGCAGAACCTGCGCGACGTGAGCGCCATGGCCAGAAAGTACGGCAAAAAGCTGTTCCTCGACGCCGCCCGCATGGCCGAAAACGCCTTCTTCATCAAGGAACGCGAAGCGGAATGCGCGAACATGAGCATGGCCGCCATTCTGAAGGCCATGATGGATACCGCCGACGGCGCCACCATTTCCTGCAAGAAGGACCCCATGGTCAACATCGGCGGTCTGGTGGTGCTCCGCTCCGAAGAGGACTACATGAACCTGCTGCCCCGCGTGGTGCTCTTCGAAGGCTTCATCACCTACGGCGGCCTTGCCGGACGCGACCTCGACGCTCTGGCCGTGGGCCTGCGCGAAATGGTGGATGAAGAATACATGGCCCACCGCCTGAGCCAGGTCCGCATGCTCGGCGACATGCTCATCGAGGGCGGCGTGCCGATTATCCGTCCCGTGGGCGGCCACGCCATCTTCATCGACGCCGGACGCTTCTTCCCCCACATTCCCCAGAAGTACTTCCCCGCGGACGTGCTCTCCATCGAAATCTACCGGGAAGGCGCCGTGCGCGGCGTGGGGCTCGGCGCTCTGGCCTTTGAAGACAAGGACCCCGTCACCGGCGAAAAAATCATGCCCAAGCTGGAGCTGTACCGCATGGCCATCGCCCGCCGTACCTACTCCAACAGTCACATGGAATACCTCGCCGACACGGTCGTCAACGTGTACAAGCGCCGCGAATCCGTCCGCTACGGCCTCAAGCTCACCTACGAGCCGCCGGTGCCCGGCATCACCCACTTCCTCGCCCGTCTTGAGCCCTTCGACCTCTAATCCTCCACTCTTCACACCATGACAAACCGGCAGTCGTGCCCTTCGGGGCAGGACTGCCGGTTTTCCATATCCGCCGGACAGAAACATCGTGAGTTCGTCCTCACTCCGCCCCGGCCGATGCGCACTTTACGCCCGCAGAAGAGATTTACTGCATGAGCGCCCGGCGACCGCGCCCCTGTCCGGCAGGGGCGGGTTCCACGCCGGGAATCTGAAGAATGCGGCGATAGAACGACGCCGGCGACAGACCGTTCTCTGCCGCCATGTCTTCCAGCGTCCGGCCGGGCTCTATGCCTTCCAGGCCCTGCGCCTTCAGCCCTTCCTCCACAAGTTTACCGTCAAGCCACAGGAAGGAGCAGAAGGCGGAAAGAGAACTTTTTTCCGCATGTCCGTAGGGCGGCGTGCCGTGTTCCTGCTTCTGCCTGACCTTGATGGACTGATTGAGGTCGAGCACGAAACGGGTGGGCTGCCAGCCCTCCAGCGTGGCGGCATAGCACAAGGCGCAGGTGAGAACGGCCCCAAAAAGAGCGACAGGACCGTGCCTGCCCGTAACATACGCCTTGAGCGGACGAATCTTCAGAAACACATGCCAGAAGGAAAAGAGCAGAAACAGCAGTCCGCCGGTAATATGCATGGCGCCCCACTGTTCCTTGCTGAAGGACAGCATCGTCCAGTCGGACCAGTAGGCCACGCGTCCTTCCGGCACGACATAAAGGACGACGGAACTCAGCACCAGCAGAAAAAAGGAAAAGGTAAGCGTAAGGGAAACGAACCTGCGCAGCATGAAACTCTCCTGATGAAGTAAAAAAGCAGCAAGACTGCTACCAGAAGCGTGCTTTCCGGACAAGTTTCAAAAGCTTTCAGCTGCACTTTCAAAGCGCAACCGCTCTTCTTTTCCTGCGGTGCCGAAGAAAGCGCTCCGCTCGACAGGCTCTTTTTACAGGAGCAACGAGCATGAACGTTGCGACGTATCCTGAAAAATGACGGAAGAAGTTCCTCTTGCGAAAAGCCGTGAAGGCTCTGCATTCCGACAAAAAGCATCCCTTCATGAAGGAGGGAGCCCTGCGGAAAAACGGAGACCGGATAACAGAAAAGCCCCACAGGGCTTTGGCGGCCTTATGGGGCTTTTTTAGATATTTTTGGCGGAGCGTATAGGAGTCGAACCTACCTCAGACCTCTCAGCCTGACACTGGTTTTGAAGACCAACGAATATTATTTTCCTAGGTTTTCATCATTTTTTATTATCCTTATAATTCAATAAATTATTCATACA
>CALUPQ010000046.1 GCA_944322695.1 uncultured Mailhella sp.
TATCGCATCACACCCCGACAGGGGTCATCATTCTGGAGGATTCCCGTGGCCAATCATGCTTCCGCCGTCAAGCGCCAAAAGCAGAGTGTCAAGCGCAACGCCCGTAACCGTGCCGCCCGTACCCGCATCAAGAATGTGGTGAAGGCCGTGCGCGCCGCCATTCAGAAGAACGACAAGGCTGCCGCTGAAGAAGCTCTGAAGACCGCTACTTCCACTGTTTCCAAGATTGCCGGTAAGGGCGTCATTCACTGGAAGAACGCTGCCCGCAAGGTTTCCCGCCTTGCCAAGGCCGTCAACGCTCTCGACGCCTAATTCCGTTTCTCAGGTAAGCACCGGAAGGGAGAAAGCATATGCTTCCTCCCTTTTGGTGTTTAATGTCGCTGCCTGTTCAGCATGGATTCTGTCCCACCTGAAACCTCTCGGGTGACGCATGAAAACTGTCGGCGTTATGGCGCAGCATGGTGGAAGGGACGGTCGGGGCCTGTCTGGATTTTTCCTTTCCTAAAAGGGCATGTGCCGGACGAAGGTCTCCTTCAGGCGGATGAGGGGCGCCGTTTATGGCAAGTCAACAGGCACAGCGTACTGCTCATCAATAAGCACATAATCCACATGATGCTTTTCGGCGAGTGACAAAAAACGCGCGTTGTCTTTCAAAAGACTCTCTACCGTACACGTTTCATTATCCAGACGTTGTTCTATGATGTTCTCATATTCCTTAATGCCCATGAAGTGCTTTTTTATATAATGCTCGCTCATGACAAGGCAGTAGAATTTAATATGTTCCAGGTAACCCTTTTCAAAGTCCTGTTGCCATGTAAACGGAATATGACAACCTTCAATAATGAGATTTTGCCTGTTTTCTATGGCAGTCTTTATGATTTCACGAAGCACAGGCCATAAATAGTCCGTGAGCATGTCGTCATCGTCTGGGGTGAGATTGGTGTACCCGCTTCGGATTAATCCCATCTTTAAATGGTCGACGGATAGATACGGGAATTTGTATGTTTCAAGCAGGCGTTGAGCAAGTACTGTTTTGCCCGTGTGCGATGCGCCAGTTATCAATATAATCATGTTCGCTCTTTCTCCTGCCTGTTCCGTGTTTTGTTTTACGATGGACCATAGCAGAAAACAGTAAGGCAAGCCACCGTTGAGGTATGCCCGGCATTTAGGCTTCGACGGGCGAGACGCGCCCGGGACATTTTCTGCCCCCTGAAATCACAGGTCTTAGAGGGAGGAGTGTGGAGAGCCTTTTTCTGTTTTCCGTTCGGCGCAGCTTCATGTTTTTGGGCGTGCGAAGAGCTTTTTTCGCAGAGCTTTTTTCGTTTTAATGTGACCGCGGTCATGGTGCGGGTGCGGCAAATTCCTTATCATCATTGTCTGGACAAGCAGAATTTTTCCGGGGCGAGAGAGGTCGGGTGGGAACGGCACAGGTTGTCCGGAAAGTTTCGTCTCTGTCCCCAAGGAGCCGGAAAACGTTTTCGTGCGGCGTGAAATCCGGTGGAAAAAGGGTGTTGTCATTACGCTACGGGTGTTTGCAGGAGCGGACTATGGCGGAAAGGGGAGAATTGTTCCGGGACGTGCAGGAAAGCCTGAAGGAATGCTTTCCCGAGCTGAATGAAAAGGAACGGGAGAGACTTGCCTCGGCAGCCCGGATTTCCTTCCATGCGAAGGGGGAATGGATATGCGTGGAAGGCACCAGGGCGCCTGTTACCTGCTGGCTTGTTTCCGGCCGTGTGGAACTGCTCAAGGGCTCCGCGCTGGGAAAGCATACCGTGTTGCATGTGGTGCAGCCCGGGCATTTTCTGGACTTGTACGGTGTGTTCGGAAGCGATGCGGCCTTTCTTTCCTCCCGTGCGCTTGCTCCGTGCGTGGTGCTTGTTATGGAAAACCGGGTGTTCCGGGCTATTCTTGGCGAAAATATGGGCCTGGCGCAGCGCGTCATGCGGGCGCTGGCCATGCGACAGCGTATGTTCATCAACAAGATAGCGGTATCTCAGGGAAAAATTTCCGTGCGGCGTCGCGTGGCGGGCTGGCTTCTGCACAAGGCCAGAGTGGAGAAAAGCTCCGTTCTCGACGACGGCATGACGCGCGAAGTGCTGGCCGGGCTGCTCGGTCTCTCGCGCGAGAGCCTCAGCCGTCAGCTCAGCCGCTTTGTTCAGGAGGGCCTGATTCGTCTGGAAAGGCGGACCATTGTCATTGTGGATGAACAGGCGCTTCGCCGCTGTCTTCTGGAAGACTGACATGCGTATCTGCATCGTATATTCTTCTCGTACCGGCAATACCCGCGCAGTGGGGGAATACCTGGCCGGACGTTTTTCTCTGCCTCTGTTTTCCGTGGCGGACGCCCCTTGCGAAGGCTACGACGGCTTTGTGCTCGGTTTCTGGACATGGCGCGGAGGCCCTGATGAAGCCATGCTTGCCTTCATGGAGCGTCTGCAGGGAAAGCCCGTGTTCTATTTCGGCACCATGACTTCCATGCCCGATTCCCCTCATGCCGGGCGCTGCGCTCTGCGGACCGACCGCCTGCTTGCCGAAGGCGGCTGTCGCGTGCTCGGGCATTTTTTCTGTCAGGGGCGGCTGGACCCTCAGGTCCTGGCCAGAAGCACGCATCCGCGTACGCCGGAGCGCCTGGCACGTCTGAAGGAGGCCGAAAGGCATCCGAACATGCAGGATTTCATGCAGGCGGAGGAGAGCCTGCGGGAGGCGTTTGCCCGGGAGTATCCCCAGCTTGCCCTTTCGAAAAAGGCGGAGAGAGGGGAGTAGGTCCTGCGTTTTTTCACGCGGACGCCTTCAAAGAAGGTTGCATCTGCGGAAAAGAAGGCGGAAGGGGATAGTCACGGAAAACGCAGGAATGGCGGGCCCCGCTTCTTCGTGCCTCCGGGGTATCCTGGACAGCATGGCAGGGGGCATCTTCCTCTGGCGATTGGAGCATGACGGGAGATTTCCCTGAAGAGGGCGGATGGCAGGTCTGAGACAGTCTCCTGCATGTTCATGGGCATAAGCCGTTTTTCCGCCGGGAAAGAGCCGAGTCCGCCGTCCTTTGACGAAACGTCCCGGACCTGCACCGGGGATGGAGGCCGCGTGATGCTTCCACGTCGTCTCACCTCTTGAAAAAATCCGCTGTTCGGGCAGAATGTGCAACGCGCAGTCCGGGGCGTTCTGCCTGCGTGTCCTTTTTCCCGTGCAGCGAGTCATGGCCATGTCCGAACAGCTTTTTCAGCTTCATTCCTCTTTTGTACCTACCGGCGACCAGCCTGCCGCCATCGACGAACTGGTGGCCAATCTGAACGCGGGCATACGCGACCAGGTTCTGCTCGGCGTCACAGGTTCGGGCAAAACCTTCACCATGGCCAACGTCATCGCCCGCACGGGCCGTCCCGCGCTCATTCTGGCCCGCAACAAGACGCTCGCCGCCCAGCTCTACGGAGAATTCCGCGCGCTTTTTCCGAAAAACGCGGTGGAGTACTTCGTCTCCTACTACGATTACTATCAGCCTGAAGCCTACGTTCCTTCCTCCGATACCTACATAGAGAAGGACTCGGCCATCAACGACAATATCGACAAGCTGCGCCATGCCGCCACCCATGCGCTGCTCACAAGGCGCGACGTCATCATCGTGGCTTCGGTATCGTGCATCTACGGTCTGGGTTCGCCGGAATATTACGCGCGGCTCATCATTCCCGTGGAAGAAGGACAGGCCGTGTCCATGGAAAGCATCATCGGCCGTCTTGTGGACATCCAGTACACGCGCAACGACTACGATTTTCACCGCGGCACCTTCCGCGTGCGCGGGGACGTATTGGAAATCATCCCGGCCTATGAGGATGAAAAGGCTCTGCACATCGAATTTTTCGGCGACGAGATAGACGCCATACGCGAAATCGACCCCCTGACCGGGGAGGTGCTGGGGCGCATTTCCAAGACCGTCATTTACCCCGCAAGCCACTACGTTTCCGACAGGGACAACCTTGTGCGCGCCATGAGCGACATTCGGGACGAGCTTGGGGAGCGCCTTGTGCAGTTTCAGGAAGGGGGAAAGCTGCTGGAGGCCCAGCGGCTGGAACAGCGCACCCAGCTTGACCTGGAAATGATGGAAGAGCTCGGTTACTGCAACGGCATTGAGAACTACTCCCGTCACCTGGACGGCAGAGCGCAGGGAGAGCCGCCCTCCACGCTGCTTGATTACTTTCCGAAGGATTTTCTGCTGTTCGTGGACGAGTCCCACATGAGCATCCCGCAGGTGGGAGCCATGTTCAAGGGCGACCGCTCGCGCAAGAACACGCTGGTGGATTACGGCTTCCGCCTGCCGTCGGCGCTGGACAACCGGCCTTTGCAGTTCGCCGAATTCGAGCAGCGCATAGGGCAGAGCATTTTCGTTTCCGCCACTCCCGGCCGCTGGGAGCTGGACAGAAGCGCCGGTCTGGTGGTGGAACAGGTCATCCGTCCCACGGGGCTTCTGGACCCCACCGTGGAAATCCGTCCCGTCAAGGGGCAGATGGACGACCTTCTCGGCGAGTGCAAGGCCCGCGCCGCAAAAGGCGAGCGCGTTCTGGTGACGACCCTCACCAAGCGCATGGCCGAAGACTTGACGGAATATTTCAACGACATGGGGGTGTCCTCGCGCTACCTCCATTCGGACATCGACACCCTTGAGCGCATAGCCATCATCCGGGCGCTTCGTGCCGGAGAGTTCGACGTGCTCATCGGCATCAATCTGCTGCGTGAAGGTCTGGACATTCCCGAAGTCTCCCTTGTGGCCATACTGGACGCCGATAAGGAGGGCTTTCTGCGTTCCACGGGCGCGCTCATTCAGACCTTCGGCCGTGCCGCGCGCAATGCGGAAGGCCGCGTCATCTTGTATGCCGACAGGGTGACGCCCTCCATGCAGGCAGCCATGGACGAGACGGCCCGCCGACGTGCCAAGCAGACGGCCTATAACGAGGAGCACGGCATCGTTCCGCGCACCATCATCAAGGGACTGGAAAATCCGCTGGACAATCTGTACGGCAAGGATGAGGATGGCGCGGCGAAGAAGGGCAGAGGCGGCAAAGGGCGTGATAAGGGCGGCAAGGCCGGAAAGGGCAGAAAGGCCCAGACCGCGTCCGAAGAGACTCCCCGTACCCCGGCCGACATCGCAAAGCTCATCGAGGAGCTGGAAAAGGCCATGCGCGCCGCGGCCCGCGAGCTGGAGTTCGAGCGGGCCGCCGAGCTGCGCGACAGGGCCCGCGCTCTGCGCGAAAGGCTTTATGTGAGTGGAGAGCAGGAAGCGGAAGGGTAGTACCTGTTCCGTTTCAGCAAAAAACAAGGTTTTTTCGTGACGCAGCGCCGTCTTCCCGTGAGGACGGAGGCGTTTTCCTGCGCCCGGCCGCCAGTCGGACGAGGCGGAACAACAGCATATTCCGGTTTAAGGCATATCATCCCATGGTAAATCACAGAAAGAGTTTCTTCGACGGCATGCGCGACGGCATTCCCATCGCGCTGGGCTATTTCGCCGTATCGTTCACGCTGGGCATTGCCTGCCGCAACATTGGGCTTTCCGCCCTGCATGCCACGGTGATGAGCTTCACGAACCTGACATCGGCAGGGGAGTTCGCAGCCCTCGGCATCATGGCGGCCGGCGCCTCCTACTGGGAAATGGCTCTTTCCCAGCTGGTCATCAACCTGCGCTACATGCTCATGTCGTGCTCGCTTTCCCAGAAGATGGCCCCGGATACGCCCATGTATCACCGTCTGCTGGTGGGCTACGGCGTGACGGACGAAATTTTCGGCATTTCCGTGAACGTGCCGGGAAGGCTGGACCCGTTCTATGCCTACGGCGCCGTATGCATCGCCTCGCCGGCTTGGGCGCTCGGAACGTTTCTCGGCGTGGTGCTCGTCAACGTGCTGCCCGCCCGCATCGTGGTGGCGCTCAGCGTGGCCCTGTACGGCATGTTCATCGCCATCATCGTTCCCCCGGCCCGCAAGGACCGCCTGCTTGCCGGTCTCATTCTCGTTTCCATGGCCCTGAGCTGGGTGTTTGCCCGTGTGCCCCTGTTCGACGGGATTTCCGGCGGCATGAAAATCATCATTCTCACGGTGCTCATTTCCGGTGTGGCGGCCTTCCTTTTCCCGGTGGACAGAGGCCTGACTTCGGGTGCAGAGGAGCAGAAGAAGGAAGAGGGGGAAGAGCATGCGTGACGTTTATGCCTACATTGCCGTCATGGCCGTGGTGACCTATCTCATCCGCGTCCTGCCCCTTACCCTCATCCGGCGTGAAATCCATAATGTAAGGATACGCTCGTTTCTGTATTATATTCCCTATGTCACCTTGTCGGTGATGACGTTTCCGGCCATACTGGATTCCACGGGCAGCCAGCTTTCCGGTCTGGCGGGGCTGGTGGGCGCCGTGCTTCTCGCCTGGTTCGGGGCAAGCCTGTTCAGCGTGGCGGTGGCGGCCTGCGTGCTGGTCTTCGTTCTGGAGCTGTTCATCTGCTGAAGAGACCGGACCGGAAGGCGGAAAAGCGGCTCTTTTCCGGGAGCCGTAAGGGGAGTTTGTCATGAGAGAGCCGGCGTTTCATGTCATCGACCGCGGAACGTGGAAGAGAAACGAGTACTTCGAATACTACTTTCATACCCTGAAATGCCGTTACAACATAGGGGCCGACCTTGATATCAGTCGTCTTCAGGAGCTCCGGAGGGAGAAGGGGCTGAAGTTTTTCCCCGTCATGCTCTACGTGGTCATGCGGGCCGTCAATCTCCATGAGGAATTCCGCATGACCTTCAATGAGAAGAAGGAGCTCGGATGCTGGGACGAGGTGTGGCCGTGCTATACGCTGTTTCACCCGGAGGAGGAATCCTTCACCGACATCTGGAGCGAGTATTCGGACGACTTTTCCGTGTTCTATGCCACGGTGACGCGGGACATGGAGCGCTACCGTCATGTGACGGGCCGCATCAAGGCCAGGGACGGGCAGCCGCCCCATATCTGCCCGGTTTCCAACGTGCCGTGGCTCGCCTTCACGCATTTTGCTCAGGATTCCTATGCGGAAGGAGATTTTCTTTCTCCGCTCATCAAGTTCGGCAAGTACGAGGCGCGCGGGGAAAAGACGGTCATTCCCTTGTCGGTTTCCGTGCACCACGCCGTGGCCGACGGATATCATACCTGCCGCCTCATCAACGATATGCAGGACATGGCGTCCTTTCCTGAACGCTGGATGGACTGAGCGGCTGATTTTTGTGCACGGCCGGGGATACCACGCGTATCTCCGGTCTTTTCTTATGCGCCGCGCCGGGGGAAAGGCAGGGAACTTTCTCTTTTATTTTAAGGGGCCGGGGAATTTCAGGCGCAGGGAAGGGGGCCTGCGCAAAGAGGTTTTCTGCGCCAAGTCGGCAGTCTGATGATGGGGATGGTGTCTGTTACTCCGGCGGCAGTATCGGGCGGCCGTCGTCATCGGCAAGGCCGGTCAGCAGGCAGCGGTTTTGCCCATCGCAACGGAGAATGGCGAAGAAGGCTGGCGCGTAAAGAGGCGCGAGTCCCTGCTCGAAGTAGTAGCGGTGCGGCAGGCGAAGCCTCATGTTTCCGAAGGCGGACCGCTCCACCTGCACGACCGGAGCGGGAACCTTCGAGCAGTCCGCATCGGCCGGAAGCCTGTCCGGCGAAGGATGGGCGATGCCTTTTTCATCTATTGCGAGAGGAAGGCAGAGCGGACCTTCTTCAGCAAACTTTTCTCCTTCGAGCTCATAGGTGAGCTCCATGTAGTCCCCCAGCATGAATATTCTCGGGTCCTTGGGAATAAGGGGCAGCAGCATCTCGCGCCCTTCCCTCAGAATGGCCTTTCGGTCCGCAACGGCTGCGGTGAACATGGCGACGACGAGGGCCGAACACAGGGCGAAGGGCAGAATTTTCCGCAGGGCGGGAGCCTGTTCGATGGTTTCGCCGTCATGGCCGCCGGAGCGGCTTCGCCTGTTCATCCACAGACCTGCACAGAACAGGAAGAAACCGGGAATGCCCGTATGGAGGGTCTTTGCCGTGAAGGACAGGTTGGGAAGGTAGTAGAAGAGAAAAAATCCTGCCGCCAGCAGAATGAGACCTGAAAGGAAGGCCGTTTTGTCGCCTTTGCCCCTTAAAAGACCCGGCTTCCCGGCATCATCGGAAGTGGGGTGTCCGGCAAGTCCGGCCGCGATGAGGTTCAGGGCGATGAGGTTCTCCAGCGTGCTCAAGTACCAGACCGGTATCAGCAGAAGCACGAGAACGGCGTATTCCCATGCGGCGGGCTTTTCTTCAGCGGAGAGGTGAAGCAGTCTTCCGAGCAGCACGGCCAGGTTGAGGGCCGCTATGGTGATGGCGATTTTTTCCTCCACGGAAAAGAGCATGATGCCGGTAGGAAGAACGGGCGGGAGGGAAGGGGCGATGACAAGGAGCGCGAAGAGGCAGGCGAAGGCGGCCGGACGCAGAAAGCCCCGGGGAAAGCGGCCCGCCGCAGCGGCAATAAGAGGGAGAAAGAAAAGCAGAAATTCCGCGATGGAGAGAGGAAAGCCGGAAGGCAGCAGTGAGGGAAGGGTGAAAAGCGAGGTGACGTCGGCCCAGAACACGGCGGAGAAGCGCAGAGGTGCATAGTCCATCAGCACATAAATGAGCACGGCGGCCGCCCATACCCCGGCCAGAAGGATGGCGGGCGAACGACCAAGAAGGTCGATGTGGAAACAGAGGGAACCGCCTGAAACGAGCACGGAGGCGAGTACGGTGAGAAACCTGCTTTTTCCGCGCACGCGCCAGAGCAGCATGCCGCCCACCATATAGACGAGTCCGGCCAGGAGCATGGTACTGCCCCGGATGGAGAATTCACTCAGGAAGAAGAGCGTGAGAAGAGCGAGGGAAAGGGCGGAGAAAAAGCCGCCTGTCAGCGGCGGTATCCGCGTAAGGGCACTGTGGAGGCAAGGATGTTCCTTCAGGTTCAGAGCTTTCGGCAGCAGAGCGGAGAGCAGAAAGGTGGCGCCGATGTTGACGGCGGTGAAGACGGCCGCGCTTTCATAGGGGCTTCTGTGCTCCAGAGTGCGGAAGAGCAGGACGTTCAGCAGAATGAGAAGACTCAGGCTTGCACCGCAGAGCGACAGCGTGTGACGGCGGTACAGGGCTGGCAGGAGAACCGCAGCCAGAGCCAGAGGGCCGGCAAGACGTTCCGTCAGGGAAGGTTCGTACTGCAGGGACTGAAAGAGAATGCACAGGCTGCAGATGACCGTGGCCGTGGAGAGCAGAATGACAAGCGGCAGGGCGAGCCAGGCGTTCAGGCTGTACGGACGGGAGAAGCGCGGCGGCAGGAGTGCGATAAGGCAGCCTGCGCCGGAAACGAGCAGGAGGGGCAGAAAATGAGAGGTCCATGCGCCGTCCTGTCTAAGCAGCACAGGCTCGGATAAGGAGGCGATGGAGAGCAGAAGCATGAGCAGGTTCCACAAAAGAGCGGAACTGCGAAGCAGAAAGATGGGGGTTAGACTCACGGCCCAGGCGAGGCAGAATTCCTGCGCCGTGGCGCCGCTTTGAAAAATCTGCGCAAAGGAAGTCCAGAAGAGACCGGTACCGAGGGCGGCGGCCACAAGGGCGAGAGTGGCGACGTGCCGGAGCCGTCGCCTTTCCGCTTCGGGAACGAGCAGGAGGCTCAGTACCGTGCCTGCGGCGGGAAGAAGGAGTCTTGCGATTTGCGGCAGCGCCTGCCAGTTCCAGGCGAAGAAGCAGATGGCGGAGGTCAGGACAAGAGATGCGCCCGTCATCTGCACGGTCAGGCCGGGCCGTTCGAAAAATTCCGCCGAAGAAAGAGCAAGTTTCATAAGCCCGCCCCGGAAAAGAGTTTGGAACTGAGGAAATTGAAGCATGGTCACGGCCCGCGTTCAAGTAAAAACTGCTTTTGGGGAATGGAAAAGTCCTCGGGTTTCGCCATGTTCCGTCTTACGACCGTCATATTCTGCCGGAATGATGCCCGGGGCGTAAACAGAGGCGGCGTTATCTTTTTCCCCGAGCGCCCGCTCTATCATGGCGACGGGCTCCGCTTTCGACTACCGTGCCGGAAAAAGGAGAATTTCATGCAGGCACGGGAACTTGTGGAAAAACTTGCCCGGGAGGCAGACATACGCATCAACGGCGACAGGCCGTGGGACATTCAGGTACATAACGACGAACTGTACGCCCGGGTGCTGAAGCAGGGCACGCTCGGGCTCGGCGAAGCCTATATGGACGGCTGGTGGGACTGCGAGGAAATGGACGCCATGTTCTGCCGGGCTCTTCGGGCAAGGCTGGAAAGGGCCGTTTCCCGCAATGTTCCCTTCTGGCTGACCGAGGCGGCGCATACGCTGTTCAATCTTCAGAGCCGCGCCCGCGCGTTCATGGTGGCTCGCGCCCACTACGACGCCGACCCTGCGCTTTTCAGGGCCATGCTCGGCCCGACCATGCAGTACAGCTGCGGACGCTGGGAAGATGTGGAGAGGACCGGAGCCGCGGGACTTGATGAGGCGCAGCGGGCCAAGATGGACATGATTTGCCGCAAGCTGGCGCTTGAAAGCGGCATGAGCGTGCTCGACATAGGATGCGGCTGGGGCACGCTGGCTCTGCACATGGCCGAAGAATATCATGTTCATGTGACGGGCATCACCGTTTCGCGCGAGCAGCTCGCGTTTGCCCAGGACCGGGCCGCCTCCGAAGGCGTGGACGTGGAGTACAGGCTCATGGACTACCGCAGTCTCCAGGGCGCATGGGACAGAGTTGTTTCGGTGGGGATGTTCGAACATGTGGGCAGGCGCAACTATGGAACGTTCATGGATGTGGTGCGCAACGTGCTCAAGCCCGGAGGTCTTTTCCTGCTGCACAGCATAGGCAGCAACAGAGCGCTCGGTGTCGGCGCAGGGGCTGACCCGTGGCTGACGCGCTATATTTTTCCGAACGGCATACTGCCTTCGCCTTCCACGCTGGTGGACGCGCTGGAGCACGATTTCATTCTGGAAGACTGGCAGAACTTCGGTGTGGATTATGACAGGACGCTCATGGCCTGGTATGAGAATTTTGAGCGCGGCTTCCACGAGGGAGCCTTTTCCTGCATGGAAAGGGAGCGGCGCAAGTATCACTACTACCTTCTTTCCTGTGCGGGAGCCTTCCGTGCGCGAAGCATTCAGCTCTGGCAGCTGGTGCTGAGTCCCGAAGGTATGCCCGGCGGCTACTGCCGCAGAAGGCAGGGATAGTTCCGGGACATTGCTCCTTTGTCCCCGTTTCAAGGCAGACGAAAAGCCGCCTCCGAAAGCTGTCGGAAGCGGCTTTTTGGTTAAGGCCTTCAGGCAGTTGAGGGAGCGGAAGCGACCGAAACAGAAAACCACCCGCTAAGCGGGTGGAACCCAAAACGGTTATACATAAAAAAAACACCTTTTCGATAAGACGGAGTTGTTCAGGCTCCCGTCCACATCGAAAAGGTGTTTTTTTTATGGCGAAAGAACAAAATCTGGCACATACGAAATGGCTATGCAGGTACCATATTGTCTTCACTCCGAAGTATAGGAGAAAAGTGATTTACGGGCAATAC
>CALUPQ010000047.1 GCA_944322695.1 uncultured Mailhella sp.
AACAACTGCCCCAAGGCTCTGTTCAACGACGTGAACTGGCCCGTGGCCGCCGGACATCCCTGCATCGGCTGTTCCGAACCGAACTTCTGGGACAAGCTGACCCCCTTCTATGAAAACTAGCGAGTAATGCCACCATGAGCGAAGCAAAAACTACTCCCCAGAGTTCCTATACCGGGCCCATCGTGGTGGACCCGCTTACCCGTATCGAGGGCCATCTCCGCATTGAGGTGGAAGTCGAGAACGGACGGGTCAAGGATGCCAGAAGCTGCTCCACCCTGTTCCGCGGACTGGAAACCATCCTGAAGGGCCGCGATCCCCGCGACGCCCAGTTCTTCTCCGGCCGCACCTGCGGCGTGTGCACCTACACCCACTCCCTGGCGTCCACCCGTGCTCTCGAAGACGCCATGAAGATCGAAATTCCCGTCAATGCCACGCTGATCCGCAATCTCGTGCTCGGCATGCAGAATCTGCACGACCATGTGGTGCACTTCTATCACCTCCACGCCCTCGACTTCGTGGACGTGGCTGCGGCGCTCAAGGCCGATCCGGCCAAGGCCGCCAAGCTGAACGCCTCCATTTCTCCCCGTCCCACGAGCGAGGATGAACTGCGCGCCGTTCAGGCCAAGGTCAAGGCTCTTGTGGAAAGCGGTCAGCTCGGCCCCTTCACCAACGCCTACTTCCTCGGCGGACATCCTTCCTACTATCTGGACCCCGAAGCCAACCTCGTGGCCACGGCCCACTATCTGGAAGCCCTTCGCGTCCAGGTGGAGATCGCCCGTGCCACGGCCGTGTTCGGCGCCAAGAACCCCCATCCTCAGTTCCTCATCGCGGGCGGCGTGACCTGCTACAACGCCCTGCGCCCCGACACCATCGCCCAGTTCAAGGCGCTCTATCAGAAGGCCCGCACCTTCGTGGAGCAGGTCTATATTCCGGACCTGCTGCTCGTGGCCGGCGCCTACAAGGACTGGGCCTCCATCGGCGGCGGTGTGTCCGACTACATGGACTTCGGCGAATTCCCCGGCAACGAACGCGACTTGACCACCCGTCAGCTCAAGCCCGGCATCATCTACAACCGTGACCTGGCCAATCCTCTGACCTTCGACCCGTCGAAGATTTCCGAGCACGTCCGTCACAGCTGGTATGAAGGTGAAGAAGCCCGCGCCCCCTATCAGGGCGTGACCAATCCCAAATTCACCCGCATGGGCGACACCGACCGCTATTCCTGGATGAAGGCTCCGCGCTACGACGGCCACGCCGTGGAAACCGGCCCTCTCGCGCAGATGCTCATTTCCTACGCTCAGGGCGACAAGCTCGTCACCTCCACGGTGGACACCGTGCTCAAGGCTCTGAACGTGGGGCCGGAAGCGCTGTTCTCCACGCTGGGCCGCACCGCCGCCCGCGGCGTGGAATCCGTGGTTGTGGCCAACAGCATCGGCGACTGGATTCAGGAGCTTGAGGACAACATCGCCAAGGGCGACCAGAAAATCTGCGTCAACACCGAAGTGCCCAAGAACGCCGAAGGCGTGGGCTTCGTGCATGCTCCCCGCGGCGGCCTGTCGCACTGGATTGTCATCGAGAACGGCAAGATTGCCAACTTCCAGCTCGTGGTGCCTTCCACCTGGAACCTCGGCCCGCGCTGCGCCGAAGGCAAGCTCTCCGCCGTGGAAGCCGCTCTCGTCGGCACTCCCGTGGCTGACCCCAAGCGCCCGGTGGAAATCCTGCGCACCGTGCATTCCTTCGCCCCGTGCATCGCCTGCGGCGTGCACGTCATCGACGGTCGGACCAATGAGGGCTACGACTTCAAGGTCCTGTAACAGACATTGAAAAAGGGGGAGGTACGCCTCCCCTTTTTTTTCATGGACCAAAAGCTCAACTACAGATACCGGGGCCGTATGTCACGACGCCCCTTGTCTCTTCGTTCCGGGCACACCGTGTCTGCACGGCAGCTTCCATGCCGTACAGAACTTCAGAGCCATTCGGCCCCTTCCGTTCGGAAACGGGGACATTTCAGACCGGATGCACGACCGTTTTCCGGCCTTTTGAGAGCAGCATGAAACACATACTCATTCTCGGCGTAGGCAACATTCTTTTCACGGATGAAGGCATAGGGGTGCGAGCCCTGGAATGGCTGCAGGAACATTATGCCTTTCCGGAAAACGTCACTCTTGTGGACGGCGGCACGCTGGGAATGGGACTCATGGACGCTCTTCTGAAATGCGATTACGTCTATGTGCTTGATGCCGTGCTCGGCGGAAAGGAGCCCGGCAGCATCTACCGCCTGACAGACAACGATTTGCGCAAGAGCATGAGCTTCCGCGACTCCCTGCACCAGACCGACCTTGTCGATACGCTCATCTACTGCGACATTCTCGGGCACAGGCCCGAAGGGGTCGTCTTCGGCATGGAGCCTTCCGATTACCATACCATGGAGCTCGGCCTCTCTCCCGTATGCAGTCAGGCACTGCCGTCTCTGGGCGAAGCGCTGGTGGAAGAGCTGCGCGGTCTCGGCATGACGATAGAGGAGCGCTAGTCCGTTTCCCGGACAGGTCCTGCCTGAAAAACCTCTCTTTCCGGACAGCGCCCCTCTCCGCCTCTGCCGCAAGAACGCCTTTTCGGCCAGTCCGTCTTCCGTCGGCATCTGCCATACCATAACCCGTCGGGCCTTTCCGCCTCTCCTTCCCTGCCCCATGTTCAGGCCAGGCCATACCCGCTTTTCAGCTCCCCACGTCGAAAAAATGGACAGCCGGGGCTCCTCGTTTTCGTCAATGCCTCCTGCGTTGCAAAAACTCTTGCGCTTTTTCGCCGCCTTCTTCACGGCAGCGTCATCCCGGCATCGTTTCCACGCCACATGACGCGCATGCCGCCAAGTTCCGTCGTACTGTAGAGCGGAATGCCTCTTGCAGCCATTTCCGCCCTTACTTTTCTGCTGGGAAAACCGTAATGGTTGAACGTAGCCGCAGAAGCAAAGACCGCTTCGGGCTCCACGGCATCATAAAAGGAACGCTGAAAACTGGACGCCGCTCCATGGTGCGGCAGTACCAGCGCTTCCGCGCGCAGCTCTCTGCCGCTTTTCACGAGACGACGAAGGGCGGGAGCCGTCATGTCGCCGCACAAAAGCGCAAGGCCTTTTCCATCCTTCGTCAGACGCAGCGCCAGCGACATATCGTTGCGCCAGCCTTTCTTTCCGGGCTCCGGCTCATTCCTGTCCGGCCAGAGGACTTCAAGGGCCATATTCTCCGTCAGAGGCAGCACGTCCCCTTCAGCAACAATGCTCTCCGGGATGTTCCTCCTTCGGATAATCTCCCGCAGGGCTGCGGCATCCGCAGAGTCGTCACGAGATGAAAAGGATGACCAGTAGAGCCGCCCCACGTCGAAATGCTCCAGTATCCAGCGAAGTCCCCGCGCGTGGTCCATGTCCGTATGGCTGACCAGCACGGCATCAAGACGGGGCAGTCGGCCTGCGGTAAGGGCGGGCGCGAGAATGCTCCGCCCGACATCGAAAAACGACGATGTGCTTCCGCCGCCGTCTACAAGCATCCTGCCTCCGGGATATTCCAGCAACACCGCCTGTCCCTGACCGACATCGAACACGGTCATGGTCGTGCGCCGTTCAACATGAGCCTGAAGCGCATCCGCCCATACGGGAACCTGACCGATGGGCATCAGCAAGAATCCGGCCAGCAGCAGCCTTTTCACCACGCTCCCGGCGGGTCTATGCATAATCCGCGCATGGGCGAGAAGAAAAAGGCCTGTAAGGAGAACACCATAGCCCAGACAGGTCACCGTGCCGGGACGGAAACACTGGACGAAAGGCAGCCAGCCGCCTTGCTCAAGCACGATCAAAAGTTCGAGCATGGCATCGGCAGGCCATGCGGCTACGGAAAACAGCAGCGTGGACACAGGTTGAGGACCGAAACAGAGCAGGACGAGCAGTCCCAAAGCGGCACAGGGAAGCGTGACGAACGTAAGCGGCGGCAGCCATACAAGGTTCATCCAGAAGTTCGGACTCACGACACCGAAAACGGAGACAAGTATCGGCAGAACGGCAAGCTGGGCGGCGCAGGAAAGAATCAGCATGTTTCCCGCCCAGCGCATGAGGGCATACGCCGCCCGTCGGGGCCACGGCAGAAGACGACGCTTTCCGTGCTTCTCTTTCGGAGAAAAACGTCTGTGCCAGGCAGAGACCAGCGGAAGAGAAAGCAATATGCCCGCCACGGCAAGCACGGAGAGCTGTGCGGAGAGGTCGAAGGCCACAAGCGGCCGATAAAGAAAGAGCAGGAGAGCCGCGGCGAAAAGAGCGTCCAGAGGAGCCGAAGAACGGCGCAGACACAGGAAAAAGGCAGCCGCCAGCATCATGAACGCCGCCCTCACAAGAGAAAACGGCGCACCGCCTATGAACAGATAGACCAGCGCAAAGGGAATTCCTGCCGAAACCACGAGCACGCGCCGGGGAGTGAGAAGAAAAAGTCCGCTCCACAGACGGGAAAGCATCAGGATGCATACCGTTCCGGCCATGGCGGCAAGCGCCAGATGCTGACCGGACAAAGCCAGGGAATGCACCAGCCCCGCCCTGTTGAAAAGGTCCACGGTTTCGGGAGAAAGCCAGGAGCGGTCACCGAAAAGAAGCGCCGGCAGCATGGCACGCCCCTGAGAAAAAGGAGCCACTCCTTCACCGAACGTACCGGCAGACTCTTCGGAGTCGAGCCCTTTCTCGTTCATCAGGGCATGCAGCATGGTTTCGAGCCAGGCCTCGCGAAGCTCAGCGGCACGACAGGCCGCGCCTTCCCCTTCCTCCAGCTCCAGAAAAATAAGTCCTTCCCTGTCCCGGCCAGGTCTCGCATTATGCCAGACGTCCCTGTCGGCCCAGTAGGCTCCAAGGTCCGACGTGCCCGGGTTCACACTGCCCGTGACGGGATAAAGCCGCAAAAGGGCACGCAGACGCTGCCCCGGTACGGGACGCCCGCATAATCCGATATCATCGGCATAAAGCGTCAGACTCACAAGGCCGGGAACAGGAGAAACCTCGTCCGGGACGACGCCACCCGGGTAATCCTTCCTGCTGCCGGGAATCGAAGCAGGCGGCCTGCGCAAAAGCGCCTTGCGCACGGCCTCTGCCGTTTCATCGGAAACTTCCGGAAGGCCCGGCAGAGGATGCAGCTCTTCCAGAAGAACGCGCACCCTGCCGCCGGGAAGCCCCGTCGCCGAAGCGACACGCCCTTCGGCCAGCACATATTTGCCGGGAACAGCCGCCCAGGATGGAGTATCCGGAGCTTTTGGGGAAGCAAGAAACGTCAGACCGCAGCCCAGCAGAAAAAACGCCGCCATCAATGCACGCCGAAGAGTCTTTTCCCTCCCCGGAATCACCAGAAGCAAGAAAAGCAGCGCGACGCCGAGCGCAGCATCGCGCACGGAGACGGAACCCGCCAGCAGAGCGAAAAGAAGTCTCTGCCTGAAAAGAAGCGACGGCAGTTCCGACACGCCCTCCCCCTCCGCTGCCGCTTCCGGAATGCCGCAGCCATGAAAACGGTATCTTCCCGGGAAAACATGAAAAACTGAAGCCGCCGGAGAAGTCGTGCTGCTGCCAGTCCTTCGCCGCAGCTCATGCCCCGACGCCATGTTTCCGCCCGGGGCGGCAGGAAAAGTCCCGGCCAGGATTCTGCGTGCCGAAAGGCTTCGCAGGTCCTGACCGGGAAAAGCCTCAGTCCTCTTCCTTCACGCGACGGATGCGTGCGCCCACGGCAGACAGCTTGTCGGCCAGATGCTCATAGCCTCTGTCCACGTGGTATATGCGCTGCACGCGGGTCTCCCCTTCCGCAGCAAGTCCGGCAAGCACAAGGGCGGCGCCGGCCCGCAAGTCGGAAGCCATCACCGGAGCGCCGGTCAGTCTGCGGCCTCCGCGCACCATGGCGGAGGAGCCCGTCACATGAATGTCCGCTCCCATGCGCACCAGTTCCTGAACGTGCATGAAGCGGTTTTCGAAAATGTTCTCCTCCACAAGACCGGAGCCCTGCGCACAGCACATGAGCACCATGAACTGCGCCTGCATGTCCGTGGGAAAGCCGGGATGCGGTCTCGTGCTGACATCCACGCAGCGCAGGCCGCCCTCTCCCGCACGGGCCAGCACGCCTTCCTCCGTTTCCTCAATGACCATGCCCGCATCGCGCAGCTTGTCCACCACGGCGGACATATCCTCCACAGGGCAGTTCTTCAGGAGAAGCTCGCCTCCGGTCACACCGGCGGCCACAAGGAAGGTTCCGGCTTCGATGCGGTCGGGCATGATGGCATAGGTGCAACCGTGCAGACGATCCACGCCCTGCACCCGTATCATCGTCGTGCCCTGCCCTTCGATTCGGGCTCCGCAACGGATGAGGAAGTTGGCCAAATCCACGATTTCCGGCTCGCGTGCCACGTTCTCCAGCACGGTTTCGCCCTTCGCCAGACAGGCGGCCATAAGCACGTTTTCCGTGCCGCCTACGGTGGGGAAATCGAAGCGTATCTGCGCCCCTCTGAGCCCGTCCGGGCAACGGCCATGGATATAGCCGTTTTCCAAATCAAAGACGGCTCCCATCTTTTCCAGCGCCGAAAGATGCTGGTCCACGGGACGCGCGCCGATGGCGCATCCGCCGGGCAGGGAGACCTTGGCTTCTCCGAGCCTGGCCAGCAGCGGCCCGAGACAGAGCACGGAAGCGCGCATGGTCTTGACGAGGTCGTAAGGAGCCTCCATGCCCAGCACGCCGTTCTTCACCCTTACCGTCCCCTGCTCAAGCCCCACCTCACGCCCGAGTATGTTGAGCAGTCTGATGGTGGTGTGAATATCCCTGAGGTCGGGCACATTGGTATAGGTCACCTCGTCGTCCACGGCGATGGACGCCATGATGATGGGCAGGGCTGCATTCTTGGAACCGCTGATGCTGATGACACCTCTGAGCGGCACCCCGCCCTGTATGAGAAAACTGTCCAAACTTATCCTCCGAAAGGTTCGTAAAAAAATGCTTGACTATTCTTCGGCAATCGAATAATTACTCTTTCTGCACGGCGAATATAGCTCAGTTGGCAGAGCACCTGGTTGTGGCCCAGGGGGTCGCAGGTTCAAACCCTGTTATTCGCCCCATATTTTGCCCCGATTTCATCGGGGCTTTTTTTGTGCCCGCGCTTCTGCCTTCTTTCAGGCTCATACCCGCTCCTTTCCCTTTCCGGCAGGCGGACAACGCCGCGTGCCGGTTCTCCTACAACTCCAGCGCCAGTCCCACGGGACAGTGGTCGGAACCGTAAACGTCGTTTTCTATCCACGCATCACGGATGTTGTTCCTAAGCTCGGACGAAACGAAAAAGTAATCCAGCCGCCAACCTATGTTGCGTTCCCGCGCCCTTGTCTTATACGACCACCAGCTGTAGGCGCCTTCCTCGTCACCATGCACATGGCGGAAGGTGTCCACATAACCGGCCTGCACAAAGCCGTCCATCCAGGCCCGCTCTTCAGGCAGAAAACCGGTATTGAACACGTTTTCCTTCGGACGGGCCAAATCAATTTCCCGGTGGGAAATGTTGAAGTCCCCGCAGACTACGATGGGCTTGTCCTGCCTGAGCTCTTCCGCATAGTCCAGAAAGGCGTTGAAAAAGCCCATCTTGTACGGAACACGGCGGAACACGCCCTTCGACAGTTCCTCTCCTCCGTTGGGAAAATAGATGTTGAAGTAGTGCAGCTCGGGAAATTCCAGATGAAGCACGCGCCCTTCGCCGTGATAGTCCGCATCCGGCAGCTCGTATTCCACGCGCAGGGGTTCCCTGCGACTGAACACCGCCACACCGGAGTAGCCCTTCTTCACCGTGGAAGCCGCCCACCAGGCATGCCAGCCTTCGGGCTCGCGCTGCTCCGCGGGTATCTGCTCGGGAGACGCCTTGGTCTCCTGAAGGCCCACCACATCGGCCTGCGTGCGGGAAAACCATTCCCAGTCCGACTTCTTGCTGACCGCGCGAAAGCCGTTGACGTTCCATGATACAAAACGCATGAGTGACATAGCACCGTCCTTTTCGTTCGGCTGAAGTTACGCGAGAAGCCCTGTTATCTCAAGAAAAAAACAGCCCGGCAACCTGCCGGAAGGCCTCCGTCCCGCCATCCGTCTCCGAAGAAGGCACTCCTCGGAAAGCCTGCCGAAGAAACGCCTTCCATGTCGCCGTTCCCACTTTCCTGAAAAACGGCCTTTCACCGGAAAAGGCAGAATGTATCCGCCCCGCATCCCGCTCCGCTTCAGGCTGAACGGAACATTCCGTCCCAAAAGCCGGGAGCGAAAAAAGGCAGGTTCAAGACCTGCCTTTCATGTCCGCTCAAAGTCGGGAGATATCGCTAATCGTTGAGGTATTCCTTGAGTTCCTTGCCGGCACGGAAGAAGGGGAGGCGCTTGGGACTGACTTCCACACGGTCGCCCGTACGGGGATTGCGCCCGGCATAGGAACCGTATTCTTTAACCTTGAAACTGCCGAAGCCGCGGATTTCCACACGGTCGCCAGCAAGAAGCGCCTCTTTCATGCAATCCACGAAAGTGTTGACCACAAGGGTGGCTTCATCTAGCGAGACATTGGACTGTTCGGCAAGATTCTTGATCAGTTCACTCTTGTTCATGACATCTCCGTCATACGGTATTATCCTGCCGTGGCACCGACAGGGGGAAAGATTACGGCGCGGGGGATGCCCCCGTTGACTTACTCTCGGCAAGTCACCCATCTATAACCCTAAATCCGTTGCCTTGCAAGGAAAAACGGGCCTATCCACGGCTGTGCTCATGCTGCCAGAGAAGATAGTCCCTCAGGAAGCTATCAATGCGCCCGTTGAGCACGGCCTCCACGTCACCGCATTCGCTTCCGGTACGGTGGTCTTTTACAAGTCTGTAAGGCTGAAGCGTGTAGGTGCGTATCTGGCTGCCGAAGGCAATGGCGTCCTTGCCGGCATAGTCGGCCTGACGGGAGGCATCGCGCTTGCTCTGCTCATAGGCGTACAGACGGGCCTTAAGCACGCGCATGGCGCTTTCGCGGTTGCTCTGCTGCGAGCGTTCGTTCTGGCACTGCGCCACGATGCCCGTGGGAATATGGGTGATGCGCACGGCGGATTCCGTCTTGTTCACGTGCTGACCGCCGGCACCGGAAGCGCGGTACACGTCGATGCGAAGGTCGCATTCCCTGATTTCGATATTCGAAATTTCCCCGGCATCGGGAATGAGGTCCACGGAAGCGAAGGATGTGTGTCTGCGCCCGGAAGCGTCGTAGGGAGAAATGCGGATGAGCCGGTGTATGCCCTTCTCACCTTTGAGGAGGCCATAGGCGTTCTCTCCCTGCATGCGAATGGTCACGGATTTGATGCCGGCTTCTTCACCGGGCAGAAAGTCCACGATTTCCGCCTTGACGTGATGAGATTCTGCCCAGCGCAGATACATGCGTTCCAGCATTTCCGCCCAGTCCTGAGCCTCGGTGCCGCCGGCGCCCGGGTGTATGTCCAGAAGGGCGTCCATGTGGTCGGCTTCACCGCTGAGAAGCACCGTCATTTCCGTTTCCGTCAGGAGCTTCTCCAGAATGTCGGCCTGCTCGTTCAGCGTTTCCAGCGCCTCTTCCTCACCCTCGGACACGAAGCCGAGCCACTCCTCCATTTCCTCATAGCTGGCACGAAGTTCCCGGAAACGGGCCACTTCGGCCTCAAGACGGCTCTTTTCCCGGAGCACGGGCGTAAGAGCCTCCTGATTGGACCAGGCATCGGGACTGGAGATGATTCCCTCTATTTCTTCAAGGCGCGCCTCCCGCGTGGGCAGGTCAAAGACGCCCCCAGAGGGAATTGAACTGTTCGGAAAGGGCATGACAGCGAGAACGCAGTTCGGCCAGCTGAAGCATAGTGATATCCTTTTTTATGCGGTAGTTATCATCGTTAACGATGGCTTTCGGAACATGAGCCGCCCTGCTTCTTCCGGCGAAACGCCGGATACGCCAGGGCGCAGAAAAGCGCGAGCGCAATGGAGGGCAGCCATGGATGAAGATAAAAGTAAGGCGTATGGCCCTGCAAGGCAAGAGCCGTCCCTGTGAGGCTTCCGGGCCTGAACAGGGCATACCCGTCCTCTTCCGAGCCCATGGCGTGACGCCCGCCCAGGGGGTCGAGCACCGCGGTGATGCCGCTGTTGGTGGCGCGCACAACATAGCGCCCCTGCTCCACCGCCCGCATGAGGGCAAGCTGAAGATGCTGCATGGGAGCGGATGTATAGTCGTACCAGGCGTCGTTGCTGATGTTCAGAAGAACATCGGCGCCGTCCGCCACACGCCTGCGGGAAAGCTCCGGGAAGATGGCCTCATAGCAGACAAGCATGCCCATATCCACCTTCTGCCTGCCTGAAGGCTGCAGCGTGAACAGATGCTCTCCCTTTCCGGCCGTAAAACCGCCGAGCCCCTGCAGAAGAGGCTCAAACAGCTTCCAGTCGAAAACCGGAGGCAGGTACTCCCCGAAGGGAACAAGATGCTCTTTGTCATAGTGCCCGGCATCCCCCTCCGGCAGAAGCAGGAAAGCACGGTTGAACAGCGCCGTCGAGCCGTCCGGCCGACGCTCCACTCCCGGAGCGCCGAACAGCAGGGGAATCCCCAGTTCCTTCACGAAGGCACGCAGCTCCTGGGAAAGAGGCGCGGAAGGATAGGCAAACGGCATGGCCGTTTCCGGCCAGAGCAGAAGGTCCGGCAGCGCAGGAGCGAGGGTACGGTCCTGTGGTCCGCCGACGCTGCGCCCCATGGAGGCGGCGAGTCCTGCCGCCGCATCGCCTTCCCTTCCTGCGGGAAGCGCCCGCATGTCGGCCCGGACGCCTTCAAGACTGAGGCGGATGTAGCTCTCCAGCGTGTGCAGCTGATATTCGGGCGACCATTTCACATCCTGCCGCACGCTGCCCTGCACCAGAGTGAACGTGACCGGAACCCCGCTGGAGGCCAGCTTTTCCGGCAATGCTGCAAGACGCCATGCTCCGAACGCGACGAAGCAAATCACGATAAGCGCCGCTCCTGCGCTCATGAGCGCGCCCTCGCGCATTCCGTGGCCGCCACGGCAGCGCAGAAGCCCCTCGCAGGCAAGGCAGGCCACCATGGCGAGCAGGCCGGAAAAGCCGTAGGTTCCAAGCACGCTGAGAGGCTGCATGAAGAGCGGCCACGCGGCAAGTCCCGAAGAAAGGGTAAGCCAGGAAAAACCGGTGCAGAACCAGCCGCGCGTCCATTCCAGAAGAAACCAGAGCAGCCCTGCGGCCACACAGCGCCGCCACGACGGCAAACCTTCAAGCCTCGCCACGACCCAGGCGAACAGTCCGCCCCACAGCGCCACGTACATGCCGAGCAGTATGGAGCACGGCGCAGCCAGAATCCACGGGAAGCCTCCGTACATGTGGGCGGCCACGGCTATCCAGTACAACGCTGCCGCCGCTCCGGGAATGCCCGCGCACCAGCCGAGCCGGAACGGCACGCCGCTGCGGGCGGCCACCCAGAGGCACGCGGGGTAGCCGAGCATGACAAAAGGCAGGTGGCAAAACGGATTGGGCGTTCCAAAAAATACGGAAAGTGAGGCGACGAGCGTGAGCAGCACGCAGCGCCGCAGAGAAAACGTCATATCTGCCCCCTGTCGAGGACGCGGCAGCTGATGGCCTCCGCGATATGTGCAAGCGACAAGTCTTCCGCGCCTTCGAGGTCGGCAATGGTTCTCGCCACGCGCAAAATACGGGTGTACGCTCTGGCCGAAAGCGCCAGGGCGTTGACGGCATTCCCCAGAAATTCGTGTTCCGCCTCGCCGAGCCTGCAGTATTCCTCAAGCATCCGTCCCGACAGGTCGGCGTTGGTACGGCAGTTCGTTCCCCTGTAGCGTTCCGTCTGTATGTCCCGTGCCCGCATCACCCTTTCGCGCACATGGGCGGAGCTGTCCGCAGGCCGTCTTGAACGGATTTCCTCATAGGAAACGGCCGGAACCTCCACGTGCATGTCTATGCGGTCCAGAAGAGGCCCGGAAAGTCTGGCCCGGTAACGGGCCTTCGCCTGGGCTGTACACGTGCACTCGTGACGCGCATCGGTGCTGTAGCCGCACGGACAGGGGTTCATGGCCGCAAGCAGCATGAAATCCGCCGGATAGGACACCGCATAGGCCGCGCGGGAAATGAACACCCTTCCCTGCTCCAGAGGCTGGCGCAGCACCTCCAGCGCCTGACGCTGGAACTCGGGAAGCTCGTCGAGAAAAAGCACGCCCCTGTGGGCAAGGCTCACCTCTCCCGGATGCGGAGGCACGCCTCCGCCGATGAGGGAAACGCTGGAGTCGCTGTGGTGAGGCGTGCGGAACGGACGTTCGACTATAAGTCCCTTCCCGTCCAGCATGCGGGCCACGCTGTAGATTTTCGTCACTTCCAGAGACTCTTCCAGACTGAGCGGCGGAAGTATGCCGCTCATGCGTCGGGCCAGCATGGTCTTGCCGCTTCCCGGAGGACCGATGAACAGCAGATTATGGGCGCCGGCCGCCGCCACTTCCATGGCGCGCTTGGCCTTTTCCTGCCCCTTCACATCGGAAAGGTCGAGGACGAAATTTCCCTCTTCCTCCGCGCAGGAAGCCTCCACCGGAACCAGTTCGGTTCGCCCGGCCAGAAAGGCTGCGGCTTCCGCCAGCGTGCGCGGGGCGAACACGGACACTCCCTCGGCAAGAGCGGCTTCCGCTCCGTTCTCCGGAGCCACCAGGACGCCGCGGGCCTTTTCCTCCCTGGCCAGAAGCGCAAGAGAAAGCGCGCCCGGAACAGCCTTGAGTCTCCCGTCAAGAGAAAGCTCCGCGGCAAAGAACCAGCCCTGCAAGGCTTCGGCAGGAAGAGTCCCCGAGGCCGCGAGCAGACCGAGAGCCAGCGGCAAATCGTAGGCCGAGCCTTCCTTGCGCCTGTCCGCCGGAGCGAGATTGACGGTGATGCGCCCCGGAGGAAGTCGAAAACCGGAATTCTGCAGAGCCTTGAGCACACGCTCGCGTGACTCGCGCACCGCGCCTTCGGCAAGCCCCACCATCACGAAGGAAGGCATTCCCTGCCTGCTGTAGTCCACCTCCAAATCAACCCTGAAGGCGTCCACCCCCTGAATGGCTCCGCAGGCGAGCTGTACTACCATGGCCGCCTCAGAAGTTCAGCCCCGGCAGCTCAAGGACGACCCGGTAGGAATTATCTCTGGCCTTGCTCTTGATGGAGCCGATGATATGGAAGCACTGATGGTAATAGCCGATGGAGAACTGACGTTCGTAGTTCTTGCCGGTATCGATATTGTCTTCCGTTCTGTAGTACAGGGCTATCTTGTCCAGAGGACGAAGCGTGAACGTGTTGACGAGAAGACGCTGAGGCGTGGTGAAGTCCATGTCGCTCAGATTGTCGCGCTTCATCTCGTCAAGATAGTTGTAGTACTCGTTGCGGGTGCTGTACGACACGCTCCAGGAACCCCAGCGGGCATTGGAGAACGTGGCGCCGGTATCGCAGCGGGTCACCCCGTCGCCGTACATGGAAACATAAAGCCGGTTCCACAGGCTCATCCAGTTGACCGGACGTAATTCCAGGAAGGAATACGTATCCATCAGCGGCTTGCGGCTGTAAAGGTCGCGGTACTTCGTACGCCCGGCCTCGTCGATGTCGTATCCGGTGGCGATTTCCCAGCGCACGGGGTCGAAATAGGATTCGTTCGTCTTGTAGACGCCGTTGGCCCCCGACACGCTCTCACGCCGGGCCGTAAGAATGTTGGTGAAGGAAAGCTTCACGCGCTGGGAAGGCTTGAGGCGGTCCTCCTCCTCGAACATGGGGTTGTCGGACTGGTCCCTGTCCGGCGTCCATTCATAGCTCAGCCGGGGCTGAATCCGGTGCTGCAGGCCGGTCCAGCTGGTCTCGCCCACGTTCTCGGCCGTGGCCTCCAGCTTGTTTTCAGGCATGTCCCATATGCGGGACATCTGCGTAAAGGCGACGGCGCTCACGTCGGGAATGAAGCGGTCCTTCGTTCCGCCCCCGCGCGTCCAGCGCTGATTGTTGTCGAAATTCACGTGATTGCTGTTGTAGTATGTCTGACGGATACCGCCGCTCACAAGCAGAGAAGCTCCGGGCAGATTCACGGGCACGCTCAGCTCAGGGTGGATTTCCGTGCGCAGGCCGCGCACACCCTTGGCGCGGTACTCGTAGGTGCTCGACACCTCGCCCTGCAGTTCAAGCGGCAGATTTTCCAGCAGACGCCCCTTGAACAGGTAGGCGTTCACGGGAAGGCGCTGCACCGTGGTGTCCTCGCTGTGCGAAAGGTTGCCGTGGCCGAAGGAGGGGTCCTGCTCGTAGCGGAAGCCCACGGAAACCATGAAGCGGTCCCAGTCCTTATAGAGGAAACCTTCGCTCACACGGTTCTGGTCCACTTCCGGAAGGTCGCGGCCGAACATGTCGTAAAGCGCATCGCGGGAACTGTTGAAGCCGGTTCGCATATCGCGGAACTGACGCAGAAAGTTCTGGTCGGACGTATAATCAAGGTTGTAGCGGTAACGCCAGCCGGAGTCGCCAAGGAAACCGTCACCCATGCCGCGCAGCCAGTAGCGCTCCTCGTTGGTGTTCACCTTGCCGTCGGTATCGTTGACGAAGTCTCCCGCCTCGGTACTGAAGGTATGCTTGTCGTAAAGTACGTCGAAGGCCAGCCAGGTCTTATCCTGGTCACGGGTGTGCGCACGGTATTCGATGCCGGGCATGAATCCCGCCTTGCTCATGTAGGTACCGTAGAAGGTCAAGTCCCGGCTCTCGTCAATCACCTGAAAATACGGCTGGGAAAAGAAGGTGCCGTTCAGACTGCTGTAGCCGAAGTCGGGCATGAGCAGACCGGACTGACGGGTCGTCTTGGCGGGAAGCACAAGATAGGGAGCATCCATGAGCGGGATGTCGAGAATGTTCAGCGTGGTATGGGAGAGCTTCGCGTAACCGTCGATTTCGATATCCGCCTGCTCCGCCTCCAGAGACCAGGCAGGGCGGTCGCCGTCACAGGCCGTGACCTTGGCGTCCTTGAAGCGGTAGCGGTCACCGAAGAGCTTGTCCACCTTCTCGCCCGTGACATACATGTGCGGCCCGGCGATGAAGATGGAGCCGTCCTTGAGCCAGCCGGTACGGGAGGTGAGGTCGAACTCCGCCTCCGCCGCGTTCAGCATATCCCGACCCATGCGGACTTCCACGTTGCCTTTGACGAATATCCAGTTGGTGGTGGTGTAGTAGCGGGCGAAGTCCGCCTTCATGTAGTCTTCGCCCCGCTGAAGCAGCACATGACCGGAGGCTTCCACAATCACGCCGTCATCCAGGCTCACGAGCGAATCGGCATTGAGAGTCCAGGGCACGTCACCGCGGGTATTCAGGGATTTCTGACCGCTGTCGGAAGCGGCCAGCGCCGAAGAAGAAAGACAAAGCAGAACCGTCAGTACGGTCGCCAGCACGCGAGACAGGGAAAAAGAAGGAGCGGCAGAAAAAAGCACGGCATATTCCGGGTTGCAAGACAGGGAAAGAGGCGGTAGAGGCAGGAACGGAACACAAAAAAACACCCGCCGATGCGCCGGCCGAAAAGTACGACCGGAACCGGATGTTCCATAACATACAAATCGAGCGAAAAAAAGCCCCCGTACAGGGCTTAACGCCGAACGCCCCCATGGGGAACGAGAGCCTTACCATGATTCAGCCTTCATGCCGCGTGCACATCAACTGGGAAAATTTTTGTCATAATATCAATATATTAAATAAAAAAGGGCACAGCCTGATGCCCGTCATCAAAGCCGACGCCTACGGGCACGGCGTGCTGAAGGCAGCCGCAGCGCTGGAAAAGCTCGGCATAGGCTGGGCGGCGACAGGAACGCTGGAAGAAGCGGCCGCCGTCAGAGACTCGGGCTTTTCCGGCAACGTCGTCGCCCTGCTCTCTCTCGTTCCCGATAAGGAACACGTCAGACTCGCCGTGGAAAAACGTCTGGTTCCCCTCATTCACAACCGGGAGGGACTGCACGCCGTCAAAAACGTCCTTGCCGAGCTGTCGCCCGACCGCCCTCTGGACATAGCCGTCAAAGTGGACACGGGCATGGCCCGTCTCGGCTTTACTCTGGATGAGATGGAGAACGTGGCCGAGTTCCTCGCCGACTCTCCGTCCCTCAATCCTCTTGTTCAGGTTTCCCACTTTTCCGTAGCCGACGAGCCGGAAGAGGATGATTATACCTCCCGTCAGAGAGACATCTTTTCCCGCGCCGCGGCCGTCATGCACCGGCGCTTTCCCGCCATGCGCTGCTCCCTCGGCAACACCGCCGGGCTGGCGGGAAAACACTCCGACACCGACGACATCTGCCGCCCCGGCATAGCCCTGTACGGCTACAATCCGCTTTACGGCACCTCGCGGGAAAAGGACTGCGCGGGCCTTCTGCCGGTCATGGAGGTCTCGGCACCTCTCGTCAACGTGCATCCGCTTCACAAAGGCGAAAGCCTGGGCTACGGACGCAGCTACGTGGCGACATCGGAGCGCCTCGTCGGCTGGGTGGCCATCGGCTATGCCGACGGGTACAGGCGCAATCCCGCCCCGGAAACCTGCATGTGCGTGAACGGCGTACGCGTGCCTGTCATAGGTCGAGTGGCCATGCAGATGACCTGCATCGACCTTACGGACCTGCCCGTTCCCCCAGTTGCCGGAGATACGGTCTATGTGATGGGCGGCCCCGGAAACGCCGTAAGCGCACAGGACATCGCCGCCTGGTGGGGCACCATTCCCTACGAGGTCACCTGTCTGCTGGGCAAAAACAGGCTCGACTGAGCAGCGTATTCCTGCTTCAAAAGGCGGCCTTCCAAGGTCGCCTTTTCAGCTTCCGCCCGGTCGCCGCTCAGGCGACGGACAAAAAACGGCGACGGAGCAAAGCCGCCCTCTTTCTCTCGGAAGGAGACAGGGCAAAGAAACATGAAAGGGGCCTTTCGGCCCCTTTTTTCATGCTTCAAGCGAGCCTCTGAAGCGGCTCAAATCGTCAATGCCCAGCTCCTCGCACAGGGCGGGAAGTTCGCGGATGATGCGGAAAATGGTTCCCGGGTCGCTGAAGTTCGCCGTTCCCACGGCTACGGCATGAGCGCCGACAAGCAGAAACTCCAGCACGTCGCGCGCCGTACGCACGCCGCCCACGCCGATGATGGGAACCTGCACGACCTTGGAAATCTGCCATACGCAGCGCAAAGCCATGGGCTTGATGGCCGGTCCGGAAAGTCCGCCTATGACGCTCCCCAGCATGGGACGGCGGGTCATGACGTCAACGGCCATGCCCTGAACGGTACCTATGCAGGATATGATGTCGGCTCCTGCGGCTTCCACGGCACGGGCGACTTCCACGATGTCCATAATCTGCGGAGAAAGTTTGGCAATGACGGGCTTGTTCCCCGCGCCGCGCTTCACCGCGTTGACGGCACGCGCCGCCGTGACCGGGTTCTGACAGAAGCGCTGTCCGCCTCTGTGGTCGTTGCGGCAGGAAAGATTCACTTCAAGGGCGGCAACTCCCCTCTCCGCCGAAAGAATGGACGCAAGTTCGGAAAATTCGTCCACGTTGGAAGCGTTGAGATTGGGAATGACCGGCACTTCCTGCCAGGGAAGCATGGGCAGAATCTCCCTGACGAAATGCTCCGCCCCGTCGTTCTGGGTACCCACGGCGCTCAGCATGCCCGAAGGCGTTTCCGCCACGCGGGGCATGGGCGAACCGGCACAGGGACGAAGGGTAAGACCGTTCGTGATGATGCCGCCGAGCATGGTAATGTCGCCGTAGGGACGATATTCAAGACCGCTGCCGAAAGTACCGGAAGCGCTGAGTACGGGATTTTTCAGGTCGAGACGACCGTCGGCAAGAGATACGTGAAAATCCATCATGCCCTCCTTTCTGCCGGCAGGACGGCATGCAGGTCAATATCGGAAGCCCAGAATACGGGACCGCTGGTACACGTCTGCACGGGAAGTCCGGCCCTGACTGGGTCGGGCCAGTGCTTTGATGTGATGGTGGTGCAGCCGAGGCACGCTCCCGTTCCGCAGGCCATGCGCTCCTCCAGGGAAAGCTGCGTGGGTAAATCGAGCTCAAGCGCCCGCTCCCACACCCGCTTCAGGAAAGGCATGGGCCCGCAGGCCAGACACATGCCGCCGTGTTCCTTGTATTCCAGCATCTTATCTCGAACGAGCCTGTGAAACTGCTCCAGCTCTTCAGGCGTGCGGTCGCGCAGGTTTTCCATTTCCACGCGTGCCGCCATGGCGTCGGTAGGATAGTTGTTGCTGGGCAGGGCATGCCCGAAAAGCATGTACAGGCTGGCCGGAGCCGGATGCACATCGGCATATCCGGCAAAGGGGGCTATGCCCACGCCCCGCGCCAGAAGAAGGGTAGGCGTATCGGGCCGCATTTCGAAGCTGGTGCCGAGAGGGCCCCAGACCACCACTTTATCCCCGCTTTTGAGCCGGGAAAGCCGGTCCGTTCCCGAGCCCACCACACGGAAAAACAGCACCAGGCTCTGAGACGTCACCCGGCAGATGGAAAGCGGGCGGGCCCAGGTCGTCCCTTCACTGTCCTGCACGGGACGCAGCATGATGAACTGGCCGGGACGCCAGCTTTTCCAGGCCGGGCGTTCCAGCGTAAGCGCATAAAAACGGTAAACGCCCGCAGGCCCGGCCACGGGCTGGCCGAAGGGGACGTTGTCCGTTACCGTCAGTTCTGTGCGAACAGGGGAAATCATGGGAGCCTCCGCAAATATTTCTTTCTATATGTATCCGTTCTTATCCCCGGTCAAGGGTGTTCACCTCCCGTCCGGCCGGTCGCTTACCATACTCCGTGTTCGTGCAGAATCTTCAGACCGATGCCGATAAGCACCAGTCCTCCGAGTACGGAAGCCTTGTTGCCCAGAAAGCTGGAAGAACCGAGCAGCCGTCCGAGCTTCACTCCCGTCGCCGTAATGGCCGCACAGACAAGGCCGATGACGGCGGCAGGCCACCATACCGAAACGCCGAGCATGGCGAAGGAAAGTCCAACGGCCATGGCATCAATGCTGGTGGCCACGGCAAGCATCACCAGCTGCAGACCGCGGGACGGGTCGCCCGAAGAGCTCTCCTCTTCTTCCCCGAACCAGGCTTCGCGAAGCATGTTCAGCCCCACAAGCGCCAGCATGGCAAAGGCAATCCAATGGTCCCATGCTTCGATGTAGCTGCGGACGGAAAGCCCCAGAGCCCAGCCCGCAACCGGCATGAGGAACTGAAAAAGTCCGAAATGGAAGGACAGACGGAAATAGTGCCTCCACGTAACGGCAGGAAGCGTGGCCGCGGCGGAAACGGACACGGCAAACGCATCCATGGCCAGAGCCACGGCAATGGCGAGAACGGAAAGAAATGACACGGCATGCTCCGGAAAAGTTGTTCCGCGCATTATACATAGCCGACACTCCGGCACAAGAGCTTGTGCTGTGAAGCGGTCTGGGATAGGATAGAATGTACGCCAAAGAATCAAAGGATTTTCCGAACATGTCTGAACCTTATCTGACCATAACCCCGCTGGGAGGACTCGGCGAAATCGGCATGAACTGCCAGAAGTGGCAAACAGACCAGGGGGTTGTGCTGATAGACTGCGGGCTGATGTTTCCCGATGACGCACTGCTCGGAGTGGATGTCGTCATTCCCCGGCTGGAGTCCGTTTTCGCCGAAGGGGAAAACGTGCTGGGCATCGTGCTCACCCACGGGCATGAAGACCACATAGGCGCCCTTCCCTGGCTGCTGCTCCAGTACAAGAGCCTGCGCGGCATACGCATCTACGGCTCTCCCTTTACGCTCGCCCTCGTCGAGCACAAACTGGGCGAACAGAACCTGCTCGACAGGGTGGAACTTGTTCCCATGGCCGCCCACAGCTCGGTGACGCTCGGCAACCTCACCTTTCACTTCCTTCCTGTCCACCACTCCATTCCGCAGTGCTACGCCCTGGGCGTGGAAACTCCCATCGGCAAGATTCTCCATACCGGAGACATCAAGCTGGACCATGCCCCGCTGGACGATGAGGCATGCGACCCGCTTTCCGAATTCGCGCGCTTTGCCGAAGAAGGAGAGACCAAGGGCATACGTCTTCTTCTGGCCGATTCCACAAACGTGGAAAACCCCGGCCGTTCCCTTCCCGAGCGTCAGGTCCGCGACGACCTCGACGCCATTTTCTCCGAAGTGAAGGGCCGCATCATCATCGCTCTTTTCTCCAGCCACATCCGCCGCATACGCACCGTACTCGAGCTTGCGAAAAAATACCGGCGTTCCGTGCTCGTGAGCGGACGCAGCCTTTCCACCAACATCGACAAGGCCGTGGAACTCGGCCTGCTGGAAAGGCCCGAAAACGTCTATACCGAAGCAGCCGGCTTTCCGGAACTCGACCCCGGACAGACCGTGGTGCTGGCCACCGGTACCCAGGGCGAAGCCCTTTCCGCACTCGCACGCATCGCCCGCGGCGAACACCGGCAGCTCTCCCTGCATGAAGGCGATACGGTCATCATGTCCTCAAGAGTGATTCCCGGAAACGCCAGAGCCGTATCGAAGGTACTCAACCAGATTTACCGGCTCGGAGCCGAAGTCTATCACAACCCGGACAGAACCGTTCATGCCACGGGTCATGCTTGCCGCAGCGAACTCAGGGAAATCATCGAAACCGTCCGGCCGGAATACTTCATTCCCGTACACGGTGAGTTCCGCCACCTGGCACTGCACGCCCGCCTGGCCGAAGAATGCGGTGTCCGCCACGACCACATCAAAATCATCGAGGACGGACAGCCCGTCACCTTTACGGCCGACGCCATCCGCCCGGAGGAGCCCGTCTTCGTGGAATCCGTCATGGTTGACGGCAAGGGCGTGGGAGACGTGGGACGCATGGTCCTCAAGGAACGCCGCATCCTCGGCGGGGAAGGACTCGTGGCCGTGGTACTTGTCGTGGCGGCGGAAACGGGCGAAGTGCTGCACGGCCCGGAAATGATTTCCCGCGGGTTCGTCTTCGAGCAGCAGTACAGCCATCTTCTGGAAGACGCCAAGTGTCTCGTGCTCGACCAGCTCGAATCCACGAACCCCAACGACATCTCACGTCTGTCCGACAGAATCCGCTCAAGTCTGCGACGCTTTTTCCGCGACGTACTGGGAAGAGACCCCATCGTCGTGCCCATCGTCTCTCAGGTATAAAGGTCTGCAATGCCGAAGGGGAGCCGCTTGCCGGGGCTCCCCTTCAAGTTTAAGCGGGCCTGTCCGGCGCCACCTGCTTCCGCCGACGAAAAAAACATGAACTGCCGATACGTTTCCACGTTCCGGCACTGTCATGACCGATAAAAAACCTCCTGTCCCGAAACGAAAGCATAAAAGCCTTGACTTTTTGTTCGATATCAAACTAAATAAAAAAAACAGTTGTCCTCATCAATGTTTTCTCCAGGAGGTCTTATGAACAAAAGCCCCGCCACTCTCACTCTGGAAAAAAGACGCGAGCAGCTCCAGCCCCACATTGTCCAGGTCAGTCCCAACGTCTGGGTTTCCGTGGCCGAAGACGTATCCAACGTGGCCATGATTCGCGGAAAGGACGGCCTCGTGCTTGTGGATACCGGCATGATTCCCGACAGAGCGGCAGTCACTCTGGAAGCCTTCCGGAACATTGCGCCCCTCGACCGCTATCCCATCAAGGCCATCATCTATACTCACGGACACGGCGACCACACCGGCGGGTCTCCCGTCTTCTGCGCCGAAGGTTCAAAGCCGGAAATCTGGGCCAGAGACAATTTCGGTGCGGAAGTTCTTCCTTTCGAACGTGCGGGCCTCATGCCTCTGTTCAAGGCTCGCGGGGGAAAACAGGGAGGCTTTCTGCTTCCCCCGGAAAAGCGCATCTGCAACGGCATCTCACCGGTACGCTATCCCCGCGCAGGCGGCGCCGTTTTCAGCGGTAAGACGGGCGCCGTTCTCCCCGACCATTTCTTCAGCGACGACGTCACCCTGGAAATTGCCGGACTGAAGCTGCATCTTTTCGCCACCCCGGGAGAAACCGACGACGCCCTCTCCGTATGGTTTCCCGAAGAGCGCGTGCTCTTCTGCGGCGATGACCTGTACCGTTCCTTTCCCAACGTCTATCCTGTACGGGGGACGGGCAACCGCGATATTCCCGCCTGGTGCTCCAGCCTGAAACGTCTCGAATCCCTGGATGCCGACGTGCTGGTTCCGGGGCATACCGACCCGTTCACGGGTAAGGACCATGTAAAGGAAGTGCTCACCAACTATCGCGAAGCGCTCGAGTACGTGTTCGACAAAACCATAGAGGGCATGAACGCAGGCAAAACGCCCGACGAACTTGCCCGTGAAGTCAGGCTGCCGGAACATCTCTCCTCCCTCGACTATCTTGAGGAAGCCTACGGCAACGTCTCCTGGACGGTGCGCAACATCTTCAACAGTCTCGTCGGATGGTTCGACGGCAACCCTCTCCATCTGGCAGAAGGAAACAGTCCCGAGAGGGAGGCACTACACATGGCAGCCCTTGCCGGCGGCGAAGAGGCTCTTTTCCGTCAGGCTCAGAACGCCCTCGCCCTGAAAGACGCGATATGGGCGGCCAGACTTGCCGACCATCTGCTCGCGCTGAAGCCTCGGCAAAAGGAGTATCTGACGCTCAAAGCCGATGCGCTGGAAATTCTTGCCGAAGAGATGCTGACCGCCACGGGCCGCAACTACACCTTCAGCGTGGCGCAGGAGTTGAGAAGTCGGGCGGAAAAGACCGCCACGAATCCTGAAGGACCCGTCGCCTCAGCATAGTGACCCGACTTCTCGCCCGGCCAGTCATACGCAATCCGCTTTCCGGACGCCTGGCGACAAGGCATGACGGGCAGCAGGCCAGGCAAAGGTCGAAAAAATCCGCTCCCCTGCCCTGTTCCGACAAGGCTCCACTCACAGTAATGCCTTTTAGCCCCAGCCCCGCTGGGGCTTTTCTTAAACGAAGAAGCGCGCCCGGAAACCGGACGCGCTTTTTCAGGTCAGAGGACGGGGAGAATCCCGCTACGGCTTAGTCGTCGGTGGCGGCAATGCAGTCGCCGGCGTTGGCCACATAGCCGAGGGTGCCTTCCACTTCCACTTCGCTGCTGCGGCTGCCGAAAGCGGCGGCGCCGGGCATACGGAAGGTAGCGCAGTCGGCGGGAGCGATGGCCACTTCAGGCGTGTGCTGAGCCTGAGGCACCCATTCGTAGGGCACGCGGTAGGCACGGTACACCATGTTCATGTTGCGGCCGTCCTTGTAGGGGTTGATGAATTCCCACACAATCTGATGGTCGGCGGTCACTTCGAGCAGACGGCCGTCGGAGCCCTCGGTAATGAGGGTGTTGCCGTTGGGCAGACGCTGCGCGGCGCTGATGAAGGGGCTGTAGAAGCGGCTGGCATCCAGCGGCACAACGAAGCCGGCTTCGTGGGGAGTGTACTGCCACACAATCTTCAGAGTGATGGGGTCGAACTCCAGCACACGGGTGTAGTCGCGCTGGGCGGCCTTCACACCGATGGGCGCACCGGGGTTCGGGTTGTCGTAACCGGCCCAACCGCCGTTGTCAAACACAAGAATGTTGCCCGCACCGGGAAGGCCGTCGGGAATCATGTGCGCATGGTGCTGACCGATAATCCAGCCGAGGGAATGCTCGGGATGGCCGATGCTGTAGTCGGGACCGACCTTCCAGACAATCTTGCCGGTTTCCTTGCTGATGATGAAGATGATGTTGGTTTCACGGCCGTCCATGATGATGTTGTCGGGATGGAAACGTTCGTCACCGGCATCATACCACTTGTTGGGGCCGAGGGTGGACATGGAGTTGATGTGCATCCAGTCGCCGAGACCGGGAGCGCTGTCGATGAGGGAACCGCCGCGGTAGTTGGGGTTACGGGCCATGGCGTTGCGGGCGGCTTCGGAGAAGCCCATTTCCTCCACATGGTCGGAAGCCTGCCATTCCCAGATGATTTCGCCTTCCCAGTTCACTTCGTACACCACGTCGTCAAGCAGAGGCTTGTCGGAGATGTATTCGCAGTGAGCGTCGCGGTGGCAGAGCACGAGGGTGTTACCGGACATGGACTGAGGTTCGTGACCGGGAGCGTAGTAACCGGTGGTGCTGCCTTCACGCTGGAAGTCGTGATGCTGGCGGGCCATCCACTGGGGCTTTTCGCCCGGGTCCTCGATGAATTCGGCCTGGTTGAATTCCCAGACCACGTTGCCGTCCCAGTCCACCTGAATGAGGTCGACCTGGTCCTGAAGGCCGTACTTGGGGTTACGAATGCCGCGGCTGCCGAGCAGATAACCGCCGGGGAAAATCTTGTTCGGGAAGCCGTGCACGCCCTTCCAGAGCTTGATTTCCTGGCCGTTCATGTCGATGAGCATGGCGCCCTGCCCTTTGACGGGCATGACGGTATAGCCGTTATACGCCCTTTCAGGGTCGTAGAGGGTAACACCGGTGGGGTAAACTGTAGGATGACCCATGATAAAACTCCTTACATAAGAGTTAGGGGGAAAAGGCCCGAGGCCGAGGCCTCGGGGTGCAGGGAAAACTTAGAGAATTTCCGGACCCATGAGGGTGTAGGGCAGCCAGAGGGCGATGTCCGGAATGATGGTGATGAGCACGACCGCAAGAATCATCAGACCCACGAAAGGCACGATGCCCTTGAAGATGGTCTCAATCGGGATGCCCTTGGCCACACCGGCAAGGGCGAACACCACCACGCCCACGGGAGGCGTAATCTGGCCCATTTCCATAATCATGACGGACACGACGCCGAACCACACGGGGTCGAAGCCGAGGGCCACGACGGTGGGGAAGATGGAGGGCAGGGTGAGCATGAGCATGGGGATAACGTTCATCATGCAGCCGAGGATGATGTAGATGACCACGATGATGGCGAACACCCAGTAACGGTTGAACGGCAGGGAGACGATGAAGTCGGCCAGCAGGAAGGGAAGACGGGTGGCGGCGAAGAAGTAGCCGAGAATGGCCACGCCCACCATGATGCCCATGATGCGGGCGGTGAGTTCACCGGTTTCATGCAGGGAGGCCAGCAGGTTCTGCTTGGTCACCTTGCGACGGGCGAGGGCGTAGAGGAAGGCGCCCATGGCGCCGATGCCGCCGCCTTCGTTGGGGGAGCAGATACCGGCCACGATGCTGCCCAGAACCAGCACGAACAGTGCGAGGATGGGAAGCAGGCCCATGGAGGACTGAATCTTTTCGGCCAGAGTGTACTTGGGACCGCGGGGAGCGAGCTCAGGATGACGCACGGCCATGTAGTAGATGTAGCCCATGAACATGAGGGCCAGCATGATGCCGGGAATCAGGCCGGCCATGAACAGGCGGCCGATGGAAACTTCCGTGACGATACCGTAGATGATGAAGCCCGAGCTTGGCGGAATGAGGATGCCGAGCGTACCGCCGGCGGCCAGAGAGCCTGTGGCGAGGGAGGGCGAATACTTGAGGCGCATCATTTCCGGCAGGGACACGGAGCCCATGGTCACGGCGGTGGAGAGGGAGTCGCCGCACACGGCAGCGAAGCCGGTGCAGCCGGCGACGCCGGCCATGCCCATGCCGCCGGGCATGTGGCCTATCCATTTATTGGCGGAGTTGAACAGGTCAACGGAAATGCCGGAGTAAAGAATCATGCAGCCCATGAGCACGAAGAGCGGCAGGGCCACAAGGTTGTAGTTGGCGGAAGCGGCGTAAGGCGTGGTGCCCACGGCGGCGAGAGCGGCGATAACGTTACGGGACACGGCCACCATGCCCATGGCACCGATGATGCTCATGGCCCAGGCGATGGGCATGCGGATGAACAGGAAGAGGAACAGCAGGCCGAACGCTATGAGGCCGAGGAAAAGATTGGAAATTTCGTAGGGGCTTTCACGATACCAGAAAGGCAGGTAGGCAAGAGCGAAAGCGAAGGCGACACCGAGCACGAAGGGAATGTAGTGACCGGAACCGAGGCACTTGATGCTTTCGCGCACGAACTGGAACAAGGCCACGAAGGCGGTGAGGCAGAGGCCCACCACGGGCATCCAGTAATAGAATTCCAGAGGAACATAAAGCTCCATGGACTGGGTGCCGAACTTGCTCAGGAATGCATCGTAGCTTTCAAAAGTAAGCAGAACCATGACGCCGAGCACCAGAGAGGAGACCGTCATGTCGCACCAGCGCTTCATTCCCTTGGACATGCGCTCGTAGATGAAGTCAATCATCATATGGCGGTCTTGCAACTGCAGCAGCGCCATGAAGGAGAAGGTCGTGAGCGCAAGAAGGTTTTCCTGCAATTCCAGCGAACCGGGAACGCTGAAACCGAACAGGCGGCAGCAGACGTCCACGGTGATGAGCACCGGCAGAATGGCCATGGCCGCGTAGCTCAGCCAGCTCACCTTGGTGGTGAATTTGTCAAGAAAGTCATAGACGCGCTGTAAAGCGGGAGAAAGGGAAACTTGTTCTGCCATGGAAACCTCGGCTTTTCACGGTTCGCACCCGAGCGAACCGCACAGAAAAGGATACGCCAAAAAACTCTACCTGATAATGAAGGAGGGAGGGGCAGAGACACCCCTCCCTCTACATATTACATCTTATAGTCGCCGTACTTACCGGCTCTCATCTCTTCGGTGTAGAACTTGGAACGTTCCTGAGCATACTTGTACACGGCGTCGATGACTTCAGGCTTCGCGCCTTCGCAGGACTCCTTCCAGTCTTCCACGAAGTGGCCGAGAGGAGCGAGGAAGGGAGCACGTTCTTCATCGGTCAGATAATAGAAGGTGTGGCCCTGAGCTTCCATCCAGGCGGTATCTTCCATGGCGCCGTCTTCAAGGGACTTGCCAACGCCGAGAGCCATTTCCATGCCGCCGGTCTGCTTCAGGTAGCTCTTCATGTCGTCAGGCATAGCGTCCCACAAATCCTTGTTGGCTTCCATGGTGAAGGCCTGCACCATGATGTTGAGCATGAGGTGATGCTTGGTGGCTTCGGTAATCTTGTAGGACTTGAGGGGAGCGAGGGGGCAGATGACGCCGTCACCCATGCCCTTGGACAGGGCGAGGTAGGTGTCGGGAGAGGTCATGCGGATGGGGTTGGCGCCGAGAGCCTTCACGAGTTCAAGCGCGACGGCGTCCCACACGATAATCTTCTTGCCCTTCAGCTCTTCCATGGTCTTGACGGGCTTGATGGTGTGCAGCTGATAAGCGGCGGAAGCCCAGGAAGTGAAGTGTTCGCTGTTCGCAGGAAGTTCGGCACGAACTTCGGGGAACTTCTGAATGAGGTCCTCAAGCACCAGGGAACCGATGATGGCGTTGGGGCACATGCCGGGGATGGCGATGACGTTCATCAGGTTGTACTTGCCGGGATACACGGCGGGACGAATCACACCGAAGTCCACGCGGCCGTCGGTGATGGCCTGGGGCGCTTCGGATTCAGGATACAGAGCGTTGGTGGCAAAATAGTCAAACGACAGCTTGCCGCCGAACTTTTCTTCCGTAGCCTTGAAATAGGGTTGCCAGTAGTTAACCACGGTGGGATGCTTTTCAAGGTAGCTGCCCATGAAGGACAGATGCTTGAACCCCTTGGCAGCCATGGCCGTGCCGGACAGGGCCAGCATGCCGCCTACGGCGAGAGCAACCGCCAGAACACCAAATTTTTTCAACATATCCAGCTCCTTCGATGTGAAAAATAGCCTTTGCCTCCATCGGAAACCCTTCCGATGAATGACACCTGAGCCTCATTCAATAGAGTCTTAGTAAAATAAATATCAAGGTTAAGTCAACAGGAAAAAGTTTTTTGCAACATTAACTAGCTGAAATAATTGTACTAAAAATATATTTCCCCTTTTAGAAGACAAGAAAAGGGCCCGGCCGCAAATACGGTCGAGCCCGATAAAGGAACAAAACTAGATTTTGTAGTCGCCGTAGACGCCGGCACGAACCTGTTCCGTATAGAACTTGCTGCGCTCACGGGCGAAGGAGAGCACTTCCTCCACCAGCTTGGGGTCCATGTCCTTGCAGTCCACCTTTTCCCAGGTTTCCGCAAACGAAGCGAGCGGAGCGAGAATGGCGGCTCTCTCCTCATCGGTCAGATAATGGAAGGTGTGGCCCTGGGCTTCCATCCAGGCGGTGTCTTCCTTGGCGCCGTCTTCGAGGGACTTGCCGCAGGCTTCGGCCATCTTGAGGCCGCCTTCCTGCGTGAGCCAGGCGCGCATGTCATCGGGCAAGGAGTCCCACAAGTCCTTGTTGGCTTCCAGCGAGAAGGTGTTGACGCCGAGGTTCAGGATGAGGTGATGCTTGGTGGATTCGGTAATCTTGTAGGAACGAAGAGGAGCCAGCGGACAAAGCACGCCGTCCGCCATGCCCTTGGACAGGGCGAGATAGGTATCGGGAGAGCTCATGCGGATGGGGTTGGCGCCGAGCGCCTTCACGAATTCAAGGGTCGTGGCGTCCCATACGATAATCTTCTTGCCCTTAAGTTCCTGAGCGTTGCGGATGGGTTTTATGGAGTGAATCTGATATGCGGCCGAAGCCCAGGACGTGAAGTGAACGGAATTCGGAGGAAATTCGGCGCGCACTTCGGGGAACTTCTGGATGATTTCTTCCGCCACGAGGCTGCCCACAATGGCGTTGGGGCACATGCCGGGAAGAGCCACGACACCGAGAAGATTCATCTTGCCCGGAAAGAGCGCAGGCCGCACTTCACCGATGTCCACGCGACCGTCAGTCACGGCGTTGAAGGATTCGGATTCGGGATACAGCGCATTGGTGGAGAAATAGTCAAACGACAGTTGTCCGTTGAACTGCTTCTCCGCGGCCTCGATGAACGGCTTGAACACGTTCACCGTGGTGGGATGCTTTTCCATGTAGCCGCCCATGAAGGACAGATGCTTGAACCCCTTGGCAGCTACGGCTTCTCCGGAAAAGGTCAGCATCCCGCCCAGAGCAAGAATCAACGCCAGAGCTCCGAATTTTTTAAGCATACGCAGCACTCTTTTTGTGAAATTTCTATCACGCCATTTTTCAACAAAACGCCCAGCAGAAATTTTCTCTGCTTATCCTTTTATAGTAGGGAATAATTCCTTGCGTCAACAGAAAAAATATTTCAGAGCCGCTTTTCAGAGGATTAAAAAAACTCTTTTTTCAGAGCCATACCCCCTCTCAACTTTTCCGTCTTCCTCAAAAAGCAACACAACTATCCATTCTGCTTGCACTTAAAAGAACAATTCCATTTTAAAAACGACCCTCCTGAGAAAAATCCGCCCACGGCGTGGAACTCCGGAAGCCGTCCCGGAGCAAAGAGAAACCGTGAACACAACATCCGGCCCACTCACCGACCAGCTCCGCCTCTTCCTCCCCCCTGCCCTTTTCCCGTGCAAAGGCGCCCGGCCCTTCTTCGGAAGGCGACTTTCCTCACGGAATGCGGAGAGCCTCGCGAGCAAAGCCGGACAGAAGTCGGCGCAACCAGAACGAAGGCGTGTCCCCATAGGCGGCCGTCTCGCAGAAGTCATCCCCCCCCGCCCCTTTGCAGCAGAAGGCGTCATCTCTTCACGCGGCTGCTCCGAGAAAAACGCACTGTCTGCCTGCTTGCGGAGGCTCCTTCGCTGATGCCGTCCGGCGGTCATTGGGCACAAAAAAACCGGCCGAGAGGCCGGTTGAAAATGCCGCGGGACGAAAAACTATTCCGCCACGGGTTCGTAATAACAGCGTTTGGGGGAATAAATCTTGCCGGCCTTCTTCAGTTCGGCACAGGCCTTGGAAACTTCCTTGGAGTCCACACCGAGGGCTTTGGCGATATCACCGGGGCGGACGGGCTTTCCGGCTTCCTTCATGGCTTTGAGAACCTGTTCTTCCATGGTAATACTCCTTTTTATGCGACGCATCCTTGCGCCTGTGAGCTGCTTGTACCCTGACGGCGCACAAAAGGCAAGAGTTATCAAGAATAATTCCTGATAATTTTTTTTATCCTTCCCAAAACCACGAAGGCGAAGCCGCGTCGCCATGCGGCTCGTCTGTCCCTGCCGCTCTCCCCTGCACGTCTTTCCACCTCGGATGTCCGTAGGATTTTTGAAAAGCCATGAAACATTTCCCCGCCTGTCTTCTGTCAGCCCTGCTCGTATGCTTTTTTCTCTCCGCCTGCGCAGTGAAAACGACGCCTTCTGCTGACGACCGCCCTCTCAGAGCCGGGCCGGCCTATGTCCAGTGGCTGGAGGAGCAGGCATGCCTGCGAAAAGCCCCAAAACTCACCGCCATCGTCAGCGGTTCCTCCATAAGCTGGCGATACGGCTCCCAAACATCCCTGCTTCCGGAGGACGCAAGGGTATGGCTCCGTCTTTCCCCGACGCTTACGGCATGGGCGGGACAGAATTCCTTTCTGAACGCTCTTGCCGACAAAAACATGGCGGAAACGCTGCGAGCGCTCGGCATCCACGGGCTTTTTCTTTCCGGCTGCTCGGACACGGGAGACGAATGGGCCGGGGCATCTCCGATTTCCAGTCTGGGAGAAGACGGGACAAGCCTGTCCTTTGGGAGAACGACCGGCAAAAAAGAAGAACATGCCCGCCTTCTGGAAACGCTTTCGCGCGCGAATGTTCTGGCGGGAGGAACCCTGCTTCCCGCCCATACGGGCATGGGGCCGGACTTCTTTCTCGCTCTGCGCGCGGTAAGAGATTACCCGGGGCTTTACGCCATGACCGAAGTGCCGCAGGAATGCTGGCCCCTCCTTCCTTCTTTAAAAGAAGACGGCGTGGCCGCCCTTTCGTCCGACGAAGCCGCGGCCCTGCTCGTCAGAGGGGTGCTGCCTGCCCCTCTGGTACAGGACGCGCCCCGCTTTTCCCCCGTTCCGCGCGGATGGGCCGCCACAGGTCCGGTAGCCGGGGTGGACGGCGTAAAACGGCGCTGGCTCTACCGCTGGTATGAAAAGCCCGACAGACCCGTATTGCACTGGGACGACCCTTCCGGCACGGCAAGGCGCATTCTCGAAGCCTCTCTCATCCAGAACGTCGGTCTCCGCCACGAGGTCCTCGTCGGGCTTCACGCCGCGGCATGGCTGGGACTGGAACCGATATCTTCCAGCGGGCCTTCTTCGGCGGACCATGGATTCGAGCCCGGCCTGTCCGCCCTGCACGAACTTGCGCGCAGCGCCCACCGCTACGGAGCCGCCCTGCTCCTGATGGACGACCAGCCCGTGGAACGGCTGGCCCTGCTGCAACGGGCAGGAGCGGACTTCTCCTTCGACAGCGTGCTCTCGCCCGCGCTGGAGCGCTCCCTTCTGGAAGGGAATGCCGAAGCCGTGCAGAAAAGCCTGCGCCGCTCCCTCAGGCTCGGAGTCTCCCATGCCGCCCTGTGGAGAGGCACGGCCGACGGTCTTCCCCGGCCCTCTCTGGCGACGCTGCTTCCCCTCATTCCCGAAGGATGGCAAAAGCTCGTTCTCCTCCCGGGAGAATCCCCTTCCGATATGCGCATAAACGCTCCCACCCTTGCGGCCATGGCCTGCGGTCTTGCCCCGGGAGCAAGGCCGAAAACGGAAAAGCTCGCCGCCATCCGCAGCGCGCACATGCTTCAGCTCGCTACCCGGGCCTTTCTGCCGGGCCTGCTCATGCTTTCCGGCGCCGACCTCGACGGTTCTCTGCCCGAAGGGAAGGACTGGCCCGCCACGCCTCCGCTCTGGCAGCTCTCCTCCCGTCCATCGGGCAGACATGGTCTGCCTTCCGGGCTGGCCATGTACCGTCTGCCGGGAAACGGCGTGGAAGAATTGCTGGAACGCATGCTCGCCTCCCGGGCGAACTGCCGCATCGCAACGGGTGAGCTCATCGACGTACCTTCCTGCGGGGAAAAAAGCGTGCTCATCACGGTCTCGCGCCTGCCGGACGGAGCATCGCTGGCATTCTTCGGCAACTTTTCCGGCGGCAGCGTCACCTTTACTCCCCGCTTTTCCCTCTGGATGAACGCATCGTCCAGAATCGACGTTCTTTCCGAGAACGCCCTCCCCTCCGGCGCCATGACGCTGCCGGAGTGGGGGTGGAAGGCCGTGCTGCTGCGCTGAGAGCGTTCGCCCCTTCCCCTGAACAGGAGGGATTGATGCCGCATGAAAAATCGCACCGGATGCGGTGCGGGGCTTGCGCCATTCAGGATATTTTGGGATACTTCCCACACTTGCCGGTCCGACCGGAAACCCTTTCACGAACCGCAGTGGAGCCCCACCATGGACGAAAAAATAGAACATACGGGCAAGGAAAAGGAACAGTTTTCCGCAGACGGCGGCCTCGCCTCCGCCGGGCAGGAAGAGGCGCAGACCTCTCCTTCCCCGACGGAAACCGTGCAGAGCCAGGCCGTGACGGAAGAGCCTTCCGAAAACACGCAAGCCGTAAAAGACACTGACGAGCCTTCCGACGCAGAAAGGAAGGAGGACAACACCGAAACGCCTGAAGAAAAGGCCGAGGAACTCTCCGCTCCGGAAAAGGACGGGACGGACGACGCTCCCGAAGCTCCGGCAGAAAAGGCTCAGGAAGCCGAAGGTGAAGAGACCTCCTCCGCTCCGGCGGAAGAAGCCGAAAACGCCGAAGGCTCCTCCGAAGAAAATGACGCGGAAGGCCCCCTCGTTCTCGGACAGGCGGACGCCCCCGAAGCAGGGGCCGTTCCTCAGGAAGAACCCGCCCCCGCGCCCTCCGGCTTCGCCGCCAAGCTGTTCAACGGCCTTTCCTTTGCGGGACTTCCCGTGCTGCTCATGCTCGCCGCGGCCATGACCTTCCTCGAAGTGTGGCAGGTTCGTGACTTGTGGTTCTCCGACGAGGTTCGCCTGGCCGACGCCTTCATGAACCTCAGAAACGGCGACTGGCTCATGCTCACCATGAACGGCCTGCCCTACCCCGACAAGCCGCCCTTCTATTTCTGGTTCATGGAAGCGCTGATGAGAATACCCGGCGTTACCATGCCCATGGTATTCTTCCTGGCCGTGGCCGTTTCCCACGCGCTTTTCATAGGCTCCGTCTGGCTGCTCGCCCGCGGCACGGGACACGACCGGCGCGAAGCCTTCGCCGCCGGACTGGTGAGCCTCTGCTGCGTGTACGTCAGCGGCGCGGCCTGCTACCCCCGCATGGACCTTCTGTTCGCCGCCGTGGTCACGCTGGGCATGACCTGCCTGTATCGCGGCTGGATAAAGTCCTTTGCGCCGTTCTGGCTGGCCGCCGGCTTTCTTCTCATGGGCGTCGCCACGCTCATAAAGAGCCCTCTCGGCATCGCCTTCGCCGTGGTCGCCAGCATTCTCTTCCTGTTCTGGCGCGGCACGCCCGGCCGTCTGAACGGCCGCGACGGCCTGCCCGGCTTCCTTCTCATGCTGCTCATGATTGCGGCCTGGCTCGGCATGCTCTACCTTGACGGCCATCAGAACTACCTGCGCGACATGCTGGAAAACCAGCTTGCGGGCCGCGTGCTGGAAGGCGGTCATCACGCCGCCGTGTGGTGGTATTATCTGGCCGCCATTCCGCTCATCTGGCTTCCCTGGACCCTGCTCGTCCTCTTCGTGAACTGGTTCGCCGCACTGCGCGGCATCCCCACGGCGTGGAAAACCCGCAAGACCAACGGCGGTTCGAGCTGGCTGTGGATATGGTTCGTCTCCGGCGTGGCCATGCTCTCCTGCGTGCAGGCCAAAATGGCCGTCTATGCGCTGCCGCTCCTCGCTCCTCTGGCTGTTCTCACCGGCCGCTCCCTGCTCAGGCTTTCCGCAGGACGCAGCCGCCTCTTCTTCAGCCTCGCCTCCATCGTGCTGGCTCTTGCCGGTCTCGCCCTCGTGCTCATAGTCTTCCCCGTCGTCCGGCCCTATGTGGATAGCTTCCTGCCCGCCGTTCCGGCCGTGGCCGACCCCTGGCTGAGCGCGCTTGAAGGCACCATGTACATGGGCGGCATCCTCGTGCTCACCGCCGTGGTGCTGCTCTTCTTCACCCGCCGTGCCCTGCCCGGCGGCGCGCTGCTCGTCATGACCATCGGCATGATGGCCATGCTCCAGCCCTATCAGGCCTTCGTGGCCCCCTCCATGGACAAGCTGCTCAGCCCGCGCGCCCAGGCGGCCGTCATGGCCGAAAAGGTGCAGGAAGGCTATGCTCCCGCCGCCTTCAACGTCTATCCCGGCGCCTATGCCTGGCACCTCAATGAGATACTGGCTCCGTCGGAAAAACGTCTCGCCGTGCCCGACCTTTCCACCGCCGCCGACAGAGACGCCTGGCTGAAGGCCCACCCCGCCGCCGTCATGGCCATGCCCGCCGCCGACTGGGAAGCATGGACGGACCGCCCCGCCGACGCGGAAGTGCTCGTCACCGCCTGGATGGTGCACAAGCCCTACGTAGTGGTCCGTCTCGGCAGCCTTGCCGCTTCCGACGCCGCCCCTGCGGAGAGCGCCGAAGTTCCCGCCGCACCCGCGGAACAGACGGCCCCGGCCGAAGAGGCTGTCGCTCCCGCCGACCCCGCTCCCGAAGCGGCCGCTCCTGCGGAGGAACCTGCCCAGGCGCAGCCCGCTGCTGCGGACGCAGGTTCTGCCGCTCCTGCCGCGAACTGAATCCATGCCCGGCGTGACAGGCTCGCGCCGGGCCTCTTTTTTCTCCGTACCGGCGACAACCTCAACACGGATACGCTCCCATGACCTATCTTGCCCTCATTCTCTGCATCGCCCTGGCCTTCTTTCTCGGCTCCATTCCCTTCGGACTGGTCATTGCCAGAACGTTCAAAGGCATCGACCCCCGCAAGGCCGGAAGCGGCAACATCGGCTCCACCAACGTGGCGCGTCTCTGCGGCCTGCCCTGGGGCATCCTGACCCTTTTCTGCGACATCATGAAAGGGCTGCTGCCCGTTCTTCTCGCCGTGCAGTTCCTGCCTTCGCCCTACATGCAGAGCGCCGTGGCCTTCGCCGCGGTGGCGGGGCACGTCAAGTCTCCTTTCCTCGGCTTTCGCGGGGGCAAGGGCGTGGCCACCACCATCGGCGCCCTCATTCCTCTGGCCTTCTGGCCTCTGCTTTGCGCCGTGCTCTGCTGCGTGGCCGTCATAGCCGTCACGCGCTACGTCTCTCTGGGCTCCATGGTCATGTCCGGCTCTCTCATAGTGTTCTACGCCCTTTTCGGCCGCTTCGAACTTGAGCCCCTCGCCGTCGTACTCTTCGCCATGATAGTCTGGGCACACCGGGCCAACATAGGCCGTCTCATGCGGGGTGAGGAAAGCAAGTTCCTTGCAAAAAAGAAGAGCTGAGACTTTTGGAAAAAGTTCCGTATTTACAACTCATGTAATACTGGACCTTCATCATCTTCTATGCTAGCTTCTTTTTAAGAGCAGAAGACCGTATGGTCCGATGTCTTTGCGTCCCATGAACGCGGGCCTGTCCCGCTCCCGGCCTGGCCGGGGAAGGAATTGCTTATGCAGATCGAAGTCGTTTTCCGCAATCTCACTCCTTCCGACCCTCTCAAGAACTACGCCGTCAAGCGCTTCCAGAAGATTGAACGCATGGTCGGTGCCGAAGATGCGAAGCTTCTGGTAACGCTTTCCATGGAAAGCAATCGCCCCAGAGCCGACCTGCTGCTCACCGGGCAGAACCTGAATTTCGCCGCCAGTGAAAAGAACGACGACATGTACGCCGCCATAGATTTGTGCAACGACCGCATCGGGCAGCAGCTGCGCAAGGCCAGCGAACGCCGCAGTCAGATAAACCGCGAAACCGTGGTGGATGCTCTCGACAGCGAAAACGCGTAATCCCGTTTCCGGCCTCTGACCGTCATCTGAAACATCGAACCCCCGGACGCCTTGGCATCCGGGGGTTTTCATCAGCCTCTCTCCAATTTTTTCGCGTGACAAGCGGAAGTAAAAAAAGTATCTTTTCCGCTCTACGATTTTGGAGGCTCAAAATGACCCATGAAATAGATACGCATATCATGACGGTGGGCAAGGCCAAAATAGACAACCCAGCCATTGGTCCCTATGTCGACGACACTCCCGTCCCCTTCTACCTCGATGCCGAACACGGCGGGGAAGACGTCAAGGGCCTTGAAGATACTCCCATCTACATCGAACAGGCGGGTCCCCGCCAGCATGTGTACTACGACCCCGGCAAGACCAAGGCGGCCATCGTCACCTGCGGCGGCCTGTGCCCCGGCCTGAACGACGTCATCCGCGCCGTCGTGCTGGAATCCTACTACGGCTACGGCGTGCGCTCCATCCTCGGCATCCGTTACGGTCTCGAAGGCTTCATTCCCAAGTATCATCACGACATCATGGAGCTCACGCCCCGCAACGTGTCGGAAATCCACACCTTCGGCGGCACCATTCTCGGCTCCTCCCGCGGCCCGCAGAGCCCCGAGGAAATCGTGGACGCGCTTGAGCGGATGAACGTCAACATCCTGTACATCATAGGCGGCGACGGCACCATGAAGGCCGCTTCCGCCATTCAGGAAGAAATTTTCCGCCGCAACCTGCACACGTCCGTCATCGGCATTCCCAAGACCATCGACAACGACATCAACTTCGTGCCCAAGTCCTTCGGCTTCGATACCGCCGTGGACGTGGCGACCTCCTCGCTGCGCTGCGCGCACACCGAGGCTATCGGCGCGCCCTACGGCGTGGGCCTCGTCAAGCTCATGGGCCGCGAATCCGGCTTCATCGCCGCGCAGGCCACGCTTTCGCTGAACATCGTCAACTTCGTGCTCGTGCCCGAAGTGCCCTTCAAGCTGGAAGGCGAAGGCGGTCTGCTGCCTGCTCTCGAAGAACGTCTGCGCAACCGCTCCCATGCCGTCATCGTGGCGGCCGAAGGCGCCGGGCAGGATTTGCTCACCGCAAGCGGCAAGACCGACGCTTCCGGCAACCGCGTTCTCGGCGACATAGGCATCTTCCTGCAGAAGGCCATCAAGAACTATTTCGCCACCAAGGACATGAACGTCACCGTGAAGTACATCGACCCGAGCTACATCGTCCGCTCGGTGCCCGCCAACACCAACGACCGCGTCTATTGCGGTCTGCTCGGCAGAAACGCCGTGCACGCCGCCATGGCCGGCAAGACAAACATGGTCGTCGCCCGTCTGCTCGACCGCTTCGTGCACCTGCCGCTGCAGCTCGTCACGCGCCGTCGCCGCCAGATAGACATCAAGTCCAACTACTGGCGCTCGGTCATCGCCACCACGGGTCAGCGTCTCGCCTGACAGGCATGAATGCGCCATGATGCAAGAGCAGCCTCCGTATCCTTCAGGGTACGGAGGCTTTTTCTATGAGATTCCGCGCTCAAGCCTCTCCCGCTCGGTCATGACCTCATGAACGAATTCGTCTGGCTTCATGCCGAGCGCATCGCTCAGATAAAAAAGTACGTTCAGCGTTACATTCCATTTCCCGGCCTCGAGTCCCGTGATGTATGCCCGCTCGATAAATGCCTGTTCGGAAAGTTTTTTCTTGCTCATGGCAAGTTCGGCCCTTCGTCGTGCAAGAACAGCGGCAACCGCTTCGTTCAGGTAGGGATACTTTTCCATGCATGCACAGTAACGAATTTGCCTTGACATGGAATGGTAATATATTACCATCCCCACATCACATATTTCATCAACGGAGGGTATATGTTCAACACCTTGAAAACTCTGGTTCTGGCCGTCAGCCTTCTCCTTCCGGCCGGCGCCGTGGCCGCCGAGACCGGCGTCTATGTGGCTCCCAAGTTCGCGCTGAACGTGCAGCACGCCGAAGGCAACCTTTCCTTTGAAGGTCAGAGCCTCGGCTCCGAAAGCAAGACCGGCGCCCGCGCAGGCGGCGCTCTTGCCGTCGGCTACGATTTCGCCCCCCTCTTCCAGGTGCCGGTACGTGCGGAACTCGAATACGGCGCCTACGGCGACGTTTCCAAAACCGTGGATATGGGCGGCGGCATAGCCTTCAAGGGAACCATGGGCTTCCAGACGCTGCTTGCCAACGTGTACTGGGACATCACGGAATGGAACGGCTTCACTCCGTACCTCGGCGCCGGCATCGGCATGGCCTTCCTGAAAACGGAAGGCGAGGCCAGCGTTATGGGCTTCTCGGAATCCGAAAAGAACACCGACACCGTCTTTGCCGGACAGGTGGGACTCGGCTGCTCCTACGCCTTTACCGAAAACATTTCGGCCGACTTCGGCTATCGCTTTCTCATGATGGGCGACGGTGATGTGGAAAAATCCGGCGTAAGGCTGGATTCCGAAGAAAATCATGCCCATCAGTTCATGCTGGGGCTTCGCGTGACCTTCTAGCAGTCCCGATTTTTGCCCGACAGCGGCCGAGGCCACCTTGCCCCGGCCCCCGTTTCCTGAAGGCTGCGACGGTATCCGTCGCAGCCTTCTTCCGTTCCCCGGCGGACGCGGGACATCTTGCGAAGATGCTTCAAATGACCGATGATGGAGAAAGGCATCCTCCATCAACCCCGTGTGCGTATGAGCGAATTTCGACAGATAAAAGCCTCCGCCGGCTCCGGCAAGACCTACACGCTGACCAGCCGCTTTCTCGACCTTCTGGCCGGCTCTTCCGGCGCCTCGTGGAGCCGTCCGCCCTCGGGCTGCGCTCTTTCCGGGGAGGAGAGCTACGGCTGGCAGGAAATTCTGGCCATCACCTTCACCAACAAGGCCGCCGCGGAAATGCGGGAGCGACTGCTCACCCGCCTGAAGACGCTGGCCCTCGCCTCTGCCGAAAGCGCCGCGAAGGAAACGTTCTGGAAACCGGCGAAGGCGCGCGAGGCCGTGGACATGCTCATCCAGAGCTACGGCTCTCTGAACATCCGCACCATCGACAGCCTGCTGCACCTCATGGTGCGCCTCTCTGCGCTGGATTTCGACCTGTCGCCCGACTTCGAGCCCCGTTTTTCCGAAAGCGACATCACCGGTCCCCTGTTCGACGAGCTGGCGGAGAGAGCCCGCGAAGACGAGGAGCTCGGCCTTCTGTTCCGCCGCGCCTGCCGCCAGCTGCTGCGCACGGAAAAAATGTGCGGCTTTCTGGCCGGCGACCGCATCCGCGAACGTGTGATGACCATGGTCTCCCTCATGCTGAACGCGGACGGCTGGAGCATGCGCGACCTCGCGAGCCCGGAAGAGGCGGAGGAACATTTTCAGGCCGTCATGCGCGACATACAGAACGAGTCCCGGGAAATCCGCGCCCGCCTGGAGCAGGAAGAACTGACGGCAAGCAAAAACTTTCTCAACGCCCTGACTTCCTGCATAGAGTGCGGAGGCAGGGCGAGCAGGCTGAAGAGCGACTCGGCCATGTTTCAGAAGGAAAGTTTCGACGACTGCCTGCTCAAGGTCTCCAAAGGCAACGCGAGTCTCGCCCTGCACGCTCTGTACGGCAGCCTGAAGGACGACATACGCGAAATCCGCGTGCTTCTCGGCGCGCGCAGGCTCATGCCCTTCGCCGAGCTGGCCCAGGCTGTCTATGCCGGACTGGAAAGCTATGAGCGCCAAAGCGGCATCATCGCCGCCTCGCAGGTGCCGAGGCTCGCCATCCGGGCCGCGGACGACAGCGAAGGCGTGAACGAGCTGTTCTGCCGCCTCGGTGCGCGCATCACGCACATGCTCATCGACGAATTTCAGGACACCAGCCGCGACCAGTGGTTCGCACTTCAGCCCCTGGCCGAGGAGGCGCTTGCCAAGAACGGCTCGCTCACCATCGTGGGCGACGTGAAGCAGGCCATCTACGGCTGGCGCGGCGGCGACGCCTCCCTGTTCGACGACCTCGTGCGTGAGGGCTCGCCCCTGTGCTCGCTGGTGAAAAGCCCCGTATTGGAAACCCTGCCTTTCAACTGGCGCAGCCGCCGGAACATCGTGTCATGGAACAACGCCCTTTTCTCCCCGCTCGGCGACAGAAATACGGCAAAAAGCCTGCTCGCCCCGATGGCGGAAGGCGATGAGGAGCTTCTGGAAAAAGAAGCGGACCGCCTCTGCGAAGCCTTTGCAAAAGCCTCCCAGAGCGCGGAAAAATGTGCTCCCGGCGGTCTTGTGCATCTTGTCAGGCTGGAAAAGGGGCGCGGCGACGAACAGCTGTCCACAAGGCTGCCCGAGCTTGTGGAAGAGCTGGGGCACTCCCGCTCGTGGGGAGACATCTGCATTCTCACGCGCAACAACGACCAGTCCGCCAAGGCCTCGTCCTGGCTCATGACCCGCCACATTCCCGTGGTCACGCAGGCCAGTCTGCTGCTCGCGGAACAGCCCGTCATTGCCGGGCTCGTCAGTCTGCTGCGCTTTCTGAACGACGCCGACGACGATATCGCCTTCTGGTCCACCCTGCTGTCCGAAGCGCTGCTGCCGCCCCTGCCCGTACAGCCTGCCGAGTTGTACGACTGGGCCGCACGCCGTCCCCGCAGAAGAAGCATGGCGCGGCAGTTCGCCGTGGACTTTCCCGACATCTGGCAGAAGGTCTTCGCCCCTCTGCACGACAATGCCGGGCTTCTCACCCCCTACGACGCCGTCATGGAAGTGCTGGACCGATGGCAGGTCACACAGCGCCGCCCCGAGGCCACGGGCTTCGTGCGCCGCTTTCTCGAAGTGCTCTTCTGTGCCGAAGAACAGGGAGTTTCCGACCTGTCCGGCTTTCTTGACTTCTGGGACAAGACCGGAAGTCAGGAAAAGGCTCCCCTGCCCGAAAGCATGAACGCCGTGAGCATCATGACCATACACAAATCCAAGGGACTGGAATTCGACACCGTCATTCTGCCGTGGCTGAACTTCGCTCCCGGCCGGGCCTCGGACGACAAGGCCGTGTTCTGGAACAGCCGGGGAACGGGCCTTCTCGCGCCTCTGTGCAGGGACATGGGCAGGCCATGGCTGGAAGACCGCATGGATACGGCCCGGGAGGACATGCACCTCATCTATGTGGCCATGACGCGCGCCGTTTCGGAAATGCACTGCTTCCTGCCCGACCCTGCCGAGGGCACGGTGGCCCTCATGCTGGAAAAACTCGTCTCCCCTCTGGAGGAAAGCCTGCGGAAACACGGCGACGAACTTTTCTGGGGCGAAGAATCCACGCCGCCGTCCTCCCCGCGCCGCCATGACGAAGATACCGGACAAGGCCGTGAAGCGCTCCTTTCCCCCGTGCCGGATACGGCGGAAGACGCATCTCTGGAAGACGCAGAAGACTGGCGGCCCATGGACTGGCTGCCGCGACTCCGCATGTTCCGCAGCCCCCTGGAAGACTGGACCTTCACGCCCAAAAGGCGCGGCACGCTCATCCATCACTGCCTCGAATCCCTGCAAATCTCGGGCGTCGGCGAAGCCTCGGCAAGGCGCGACGCCGCCCTTGCCGCCGCGCGCGGGGTGGCCACCTTCCCTCTGCCCGTTCCGGACAAAGACGCCGCGCAGAAGGAAGTGGAAGACATTCTCTGCTGGTACGCCCTTCAACCAGAAACCCCGCACTGGCTGGCCTTCGGCTCGCCGGAGCATGCCCTGCTGGACGGGGACGGACGGCAGTACCGCGTGGACCTTCTGGTGGACGACGGCCGGGAACTTGTCGCCGTGGAATACAAAACCGGCGCGCAGGGCGATTTGCCGCGCCCGGAACACAAAGAGCAGCTCTCCCGCTATCTTTCGCTGCTGAGGCAGGCCGGAGAGACCAACGTGCGCGGCGCGCTCGTCTATCTCGACCGCCGCGAAATCTTCCCTCTTTTTCCCGGAGATTCGCATGAGTAGCCGCAGTTCCCGCTCGTTTTCCCCCTTCCGCATCGTACCGTGGGACGACGATTTCATGCGGCGCGTCCACGAACTGGTCCGCGACGTGACGCATGGGCGGCCCGGCAAGGCCGTCATCGTCTTTCCGCTCAACCGACCGAAGCGCTACCTGCTCGACATCTACCGCCATGAGGCAGACAAGCCTCTTCTGCTGCCGGACATCATCAACGCGGGGCAACTTGTCCGCACCTGTCTTGAAAGCTGGAGCCGCAGCGTTCCGCGCATGGCGGGCACGCTGGACCAGGTGGCCCTGCTCAAGGAATGCCTGCTCGAAATGAGCGCCGGAGAAAAACCGGGAAGTCCTCTGGCGCTTCTGGCCAAAAGCCTGGAAGAAGGCGACGGCATGGCGCGCTTCTTCCCGTGGGGAGCCCGTCTGGCCCGCCTTCTGGACGAATGTGCGGGACACATGGTGGAAGCGGAGGATTTGCTTCATGTGGACGACATGGTCGCGCCCTATGCCGTGGCGCTGCTCGGCAGCCTCGGCCGCATTCAGGAGCGCTACCGCGCTCTTCTGCGCCGCCGCGGCCTGAGCACGCCGGGGCTCGACGCCCAGCTTGCGGCCCAGCTTGCCGGAGCCTCGCCGGACCTTCCCCTCAAGCTCCAGGGCAAAAGCGTCATTCTCGCGGGCTTCGTGCGGCTCACCCGCTCGGAAGACGCACTCTTCCACTACCTGTGGGAGCACGGAGCGCATATCTGCCTGCATACGGACGCGGACATTCTTTCCGGCAAAGGCCACTGGAGCTGTACGGAACACAGGGAATGGATGGCGCGCTGGAAGGCCAGGGGCGAAATTCTGGGAGAAAAAAAGGGCAACGAGCCTTCCATCCATTTTCATGCGGGCTATGACCTTCATTCCCAGCTGCTGGAGTTGAAAAACGAGCTCACAGCCCATCCTCACCCCGAAGAAAGCAGGGCCGTGGTCATCACCCACGACTCGCTGCTCATGCCCACCCTGCACCACATTCCTGAAAAGAGCATCAACATTTCCCTGGGCTATCCGCTGGAACGTTCTCTGCTCGCCCAGCTGGTGGAAAGAATTCTGCAGGCAAGGCAGAGCATGGACAGCGCCGGACGGGTTCACTGGAAAAGCCTCCTCGCGCTCATCCGCCATCCCTACGTCCGCATGCTCTGCGTGCCCTCCGAAGCCGAAGAAGGCACCCCTCTTCCCCTGCGCACCTTCCTCTCCCGCATGGAGGAGCGCCTGCGCACGGGCAGCCGCATGGTGGAGGCCGGTCCCTGCGCCTCCGACCTGGTGGACGAAATCCTGGGCGACCTGGAAAGAAGTCTCCCTTCGGAAGACCTTACGGAGGCCACGGGGCAGCTTCTGGAAAAGCTCATGGACGTTCTCGTGGCTTCCTGGAAAGACGTGACCACGCTGAGCGGACTCGCTGCCCGTCTGAGGGAACTGTGCCGTCTGCTGCTCGATAACGGCGCGCACATCTGGCCGCGTTTTCCTCTGGACGCGGAGTGTCTGGCCAGGCTCATGCAGAGCGTCATTCCCGCCCTTTCCGACAACGCCATGGCAGACGAGTGCCTTTCCATGGAATCGCTCTTCGCCATCGTGCGGGAGAGCATGGCAGAACAGCGCGTCCCCTTTGAGGCCGACCCGCTGACGGGCCTTCAGATTCTGGGCACGCTGGAGACGCGTCTGCTGCACTTCGACAGGGTGTATCTGCTGGATGTCACCGAAGACGCCCTGCCCGGCGCTCCCGCGCGCGACCCGCTTCTACCCGACAGCCTGCGCCCCCTGCTCGGCCTGCCCGACAACAGTCGGCGCGACATGCTCGCCGCCCACACCTTCCACCGCCTCATAGCCGGCGCAAAGGAAGTGTTCCTCTACTGGCAGGAAGGCGTGCAGACCGGCGTGATGGACGGCAAGAAAAGCCGCTCCCGCCTGGTGGAAGAAGCCATCTGGCGCGTGGAAAAACGCAGGGGAGAACTTCTGCGCCCGGGCAGGGAACCGCTTTTCGCCTCCGTCTTTCCCATGTCGGAACCTCCGGCCGTCCCGTACGCCCCCATTCCCCGGACGGCCGCCGTCAATGAACGGATGCTGGAAGTGCTCGGCAAAAAACTCTCTCCCACGGCGCTCGACACCTACATTTCCTGTCCCGCGCGCTTCTTCCGGCAGTACGTCTGCTCGCTGAAGGAGCAGGACGAGGTGCTGGAAGGGGACGACCACCTCGGCGTGGGCACCATGCTGCACACCGTGCTGCAGCGCGCCTTTCAGCCGTTTCTCGGCAGGGCCGTACCCCACGGCGCGCCGGGCGCGGAAGAGCTCGAACGCCTGTTCTTCGAAGAGCTCCAGGCAAGCGACCTTGCCGTCAATCTTCCGGCGCAGAGCCGCTTCATGCTGGAAGCGGCCGGCCCTTCGAGGCTGAGGGACTTTGCCTCCGTCCAGCCTGACGTGCTGGAGCTTGTGCAGGTCGAGCATACCGTCTCCGCCACGCTGGAGGAAGGCGGACGCCGCTTCATGCTGAAAGGCAAGATTGACCGTCTGGACAGGCGGGAACAGGGGCTGGTCATTCTCGACTACAAGAGCGGAAGCACGAGCCGCCAGCCGTCAGCCGGCTTCTGGGAGGACGAAACGCTCTGGAACGCCATGGAAAACTGGACGGCCGGTCTTCCCGACCCGCTGCCGGAGCTTGCCGGAGCGCTGCACAGCATACAGCTGCCCTGCTATCTTTATCTGTGCGGGCACGATGCGCAGAACGCCGCGGCGCTCAGCCGCTACCCTCTGGCCGACGCGGCGCTGGTGCAGCTGGCCGACCGGGGAGAGGAACTTCCGCTGCTCGGAGCGAAGGCAGACGATAAGACGCGCAGGCGCATCATCGAAGAACGCATCCCGGCGCTCCTGCGTTTCGTGCTCAGGCACATGGCCACGGCCACGGAATTTTCCGCGCGGCGCACCGAGCGCTGTTCCCGCTGTCCCTACAGAAGCTGCTGCCGCTGAGGCACAAGTCCCGCTAAAGAACGCATCGACGGAGAAAAGCCGCCCGAGACAGCCCACCTTTCCTCCATGTGCGCGCCCCTGGAAGGTTCAGGCTCCGGCCTGCCCGTCCTCATCAAGCATCTCATCCAGTATGGCGCAGGTCTGCTTCAGCATCTCCCCGCACACGGAAACGAACAGCCCCTTTTCCGCGGCTTCGCGCATGACGCCCGGCTGCGTGATGTCCATGCCGAGGATGTCCCGGCAGGCGCGGCAGGGCTGCGTCTTCTCAAGCCGCTCTTCAAACTCCGTCACCTTCCGTACGAGAAGCGGCTTGACGCGCTTCGCCTCCTCCATGTTCTCCGCCCGGCCGTAGCGAAGCCCGAGCACGATGTGCGCGCCGCTGATGCAGCCGCAGACATCGGCATGGCCCATGCCCGTGCCGAAGGCCGCCCCCATGCCGATGGCCTGCGCCTCGCTTATGCCGAGGCGGGAGGCACAATGCAGACAGACTTCCTGCGCGCAGTATCCCAGACGAGTCACCATGAATTCCCCCTTTGATTAAAACACTTCCCGAGCAGCCCCCGGAACCTCTCCGTCCCGGTCTGCGTCGGCTTTCAGCACATAGCCGTGACGAAGAAAAAGCTCGCGGGCTTCCCTGACGGTAAAGCCCTGCCATTCCCCGCTCACCTCTCCAGACTCTCTGGGAACGGCCCCCGTTTCCACCACGACCACGTTGGCGCCCCATTCCACGGCCTGCGACAGCGGCGGATGCACGCAGACATACGGCGTGCGGATACCTCCGCACAGGCGCACCACGGCAGCGACCCGGGCAAGACGCGCTTCCGGCACGCCTGCACGCCCTTCATACGGCGTACCCGGCACATTGACGCGCGCCATGACGCCGCAGATTTGCGCTCCGGCAGACATGGCCGCAAGCATGACATCGGCAATCTCCTCATTACCGTGTTCCCCGCCCAAAGGCTCCACCAGGCAGGCCAGGGCCACGTCTTCTCTCCCTATGCGGCAAAGAGCCTCCCGGCGCAGCTTCGGGTCAAAGGGCGTATCTTTCCCTTCCCCGAGGCGCAGCGCATGGTACATGACGCCGAACCCCGCCTCGTGAAGGCGGCGTATGTCTTCACGGCTCTTCTGCCCCGTATTTGCCACAAGCGCGCAACGCTTCGGCAGCGAGGCACGGACGACTCCGGCAAGACGGCAAAGCCTCTCGAGCCCGTAATGTTCCGTCGTGCGCAGCACCATCCACGAAGCTCCTTCGGCCGCGTATCGCCGTGCGGCAACGACAATCTCCTCTTCAGACAGCTCATGCTTCTCACGCACCACTCCCCACGCCTCGCCGAAAGCGCAGAAGGCGCAGTTCATGGAACAGGGGGCCGAGTCCACGCCGATGGCCGCCCACACTCCCGCCCGGTTTCCGGCCGCTTCACGGGCCGTTTCCCGGGCGAGCCTGCCGAGATACTCCTCCTCCGGAGAACCGGGCGCATAGGCAAGCAGACGAAGAACGTCCTCTCTGCGGGGCATCTCCCCGTTCATGGCTCTTTTTCGAACATCCTCCATGAACAGCCGCTCTTCTTCAGGGCAGTATCCGCCACCATCCATGGCAGCAAGCCGTGCCGCAAGCAGAAAGGAGAGCACCCGCTCCGTATGGTCCCGGCTTCTGGTCAGAGAATCTATCCAGCGGTTGAGGCAGCGCCGCCCCAGAGCCGTAACGCGATATTTCTTCCTCTGCGGCCCCTCGCCTCTGTCGGTCGAAGCCTCCAGCACGCCGCTGCGCTCCATGTCGCGCAGCATGCGGTAACATCCCGTCATATCCGGTACCTGAGCACCGAAAAGCCCCGTCTCACCGAGCTTCTGCACAAGGACGTAGCCGTGCATGGACTCTTCCGCGAGAAGCGCCAGCAGCACAGGCTGCACGAAACGGGGAAGATTGCCCCCCGAACAGGCACAGGAATCCAGAATATCCAAGGCCTCTTCCCAAAGGCGTTTTGCCGAGCCGACCGGAACCATCGACTATAAGCTGCTCCGATAGCAGCCCCCAAAAATCCGGTCTGCAAGAACCTCCGGAGAAAAGGCTCTTCAGTTCCGGCTCAGAAGCGTCTGCACGTCCCTGTCGTGACCGAGGATGAGCACTCTCTCATCAGCCTGAAAGCGGTGCGAAGGCTCGGGCATGGGCTGAAGGACCCCGCCCTGTTTCACGCCGAGCACATTGACGCGGTAGCGCTGCCGAACGGCCAGCTCCATCACCGTTTTTCCCTGCCACTCGCGCGGAACGGCTATTTCGTAGATGGAATACTCAGGCGAGAGCTTCACGTAATCGAAAATGTGGTCGCTGCTGTAGCGCATGGCGGACCAGTCGGCCATCTGACGTTCGGGGTACACCACGTCGTCGGCGCCGTTGCGCAAAAGAAATTTGGCATGCACTTCACGGGAGGCCCGGGAAAGCACGAAGCGGGCTCCGCATTCCTTCAGAAGCGCCGTGGTTTCCAGCGAGCTCTGAAAGTCGTCGCCGATGGCCACCACGCACAAGTCAAAATTGCTCACGCCCACGGAGCGCATGAAGGTTTCGCTCGTGGCATCGGCAATCTGCGCGTTGGTCACGACATTCAGCGCGTCGTTGACCCTCTCCTCGTCCTTGTCTATGGCGAGCACCTCGTGGTTCAGTTCGCGCAGCTTTCCCGCCATGCGGCGACCGAACCGGCCCAGTCCTATGAGCAATACGGATTTCATGCCAAATTCTCCTTTCAGCCCACGGCCACTTCTTCGGAAGGATAACGGAAGGCATCCTGCCGCATGCCGGAAGACACGGCAAACAGCACCGTAAGGCTGCCCACTCTGCCGAAATACATGAGCAGGATGAGCACCGCACGGGAAGCCTCGGACAGATGCGGCGTCGCTCCCAGGGAAAGCCCCACCGTGCCGATGGCCGACGCCGATTCGAAAAAGGCCGTCATGAGAGGCAGCC
>CALUPQ010000048.1 GCA_944322695.1 uncultured Mailhella sp.
CTATAAGTTTTCGGGAACACCCAGCCTAGCTGGGGGCTTTCTTTTAACCAAAAACGCCGGAAGCATACGCTCCCGGCCTGACACTTCTACGTTTTTCCGTTTTTCCTGCGCGGCGACCTTCGTGTGATTTCACGCCGTTATCCGGCAATCAACTGCAGCACCGCCTTGAGCAAGCGCACTTTACGAAGCCGCGCTACTTGGCAGGCAGCTCCATGCAGGCCCCCTGCTCCACGGCCGGAGAAGGTTCTTCCGGCTCCGCCTTCTCGCCGGGCATGCCCATGAGGGCGCCGAGCTGTCCTTTAAATATGATGTGCGTGGCGGTTTCATCCGCCAGTTCGCCGAGGTCCATGAGCTTTTCCAGAAATTCCAGAATCTCGCCCCGGCGTTCCTCCACCGACCACTTGAAGTCTTCTTCAAGATTTCCGGACTTCAGGTATTCCTCAAGCTCGGCAATATACTTCATATTGAGCATGGCCATCTGCAAACTCCGTCAGGTTGCGCCCCAAGGGCATGAAACAAACATCTTGCAACGGGAAAGACATCACCCGTTGCGCTGCCTCGAAAGCAGGTCGCTTTCCACCATGGCCTGCCTGGCCACGGCCACCATCACCGGACCGGCGATAATTCCCACCGCGCCGAACACGGCAAGGCTGCACACAATGGAGAGCAGCAGCACCACCATGGAAACCTCGATACCGGTTTTAAGAAAATACGGGCGAAGAAGGTTGTCCGACCCGGATACCACGATACTGCCCCATGCCAGCAACATAAGCGCCGACCCGAGGGACTGCGTGGCCCACAGATATACGGTGATGGGCAACCACACGAGCGCCGTTCCCGCCAGAGGAATGACCGCGGTGAACACGGCAAGCAGCCCCCAGAATGCCGGGTCCGGCACGTTGAGGAAGCGCAGTCCCACGCCGGTGAGCGTCCCCTGGATGATGGGTACGAACACGATGCTGATGAACACGGAGCGGCTGGCGTTGTGCAGCACTCCCACAAAGCGCTCCACCATGTCCTCATGTTCCGGAAGGACATGAAGAACAGCCTTGCGTATGGAGGGGGCATACACCACGATAAGGCAGGTGAACACCACGAAAAGAAAAATCGCCCACACCATGCCCATGGTATCCCCTGCGAGGTTCAGGCCGCTGGAAAGAATATTCTTGGCCACGGCGTTGACCACGGCGTTGAAGTCGTTTTCCAGCTTGTCCAGATACTCAAGGGAGTTGGGCACGTTCTCCACAAAAATTCTGTGCGCTTCCTCCATATAATAGGATATGGCCGGGGGAATGGGATGGCCGTCCTGCCACCAGGCGCCGAGCCTCTTCGCGCCTTCCAGCGCCTGAGGTATGACCATGACGAGCACTATGGTGATGGGCGTTGCCACACATACCACCATGCCGACGGAAAAGAAAATGACGGATGCGCTCTTGGACATGCGAGCACGCAGCCAGCGGTATAGGGGAAGGGTGAGAGCTGCGGTGACAGACGCGATGAAGGCCGTCGTAAGATAGGGAGAAAACAGGGTGAACCAGATGATGATAGCGACAAGAGCAAGGCAACGGGCCATGAATCCTCCAGAAATGCGGGCGGACAAAACGCGGTCTGATGCTGCAAGAGTAATGAGGAAAGGGGGCGATGTCCAGCGTTCCGCACCGCCGCCCCGATTCCTGATTGAGCAAACAAACGGCTTGCCTTTAAGCCTGCAATAAGGCAAACCTGCAAAAGGACGCGCCCATGCGCATCTTCGGCAAGTCCTAAAAGGACATTTTTCAAGTCGCCGCTCTTCCGGCGGCCGTATTTTCGTACCGCTACAAGAAAGACAGGAAACATGAAAAGCGTCACCAAGAAGGAAGCTCTGCTGCAGGCGGCCAAAGAGCTGTTCGGCGAGTATGGTTTTGCGGAGACTACCTTTAAAAAGATTTCCGACCGGGCGGGCGTTGCGCTGGGTCTGCTCACGCACCACTACGGCAACAAGGAAAAACTCTTCTTCGCCGCGGGCATGGATGTTCTTGAGCACTTCATCAGCGTGCTTCGCGCCGCCACTGAAGGCGCCGAGAACGGACGCACGGGCGTGCTCTGCTTCTGCCGGGCCTACCTTGAATTTTCCATAGACCCGCATACGAACTGGCTCGTGCTCGTCCGCTGCTCGCCCTACAGCGACATGAAGGCCAGCGACGACAGGGAAATCATGCTGCGCAAATTCGCCGAGGTGCATCACCTGCTGGAGGTTCAGCTCCAGCGCGGCATCGCCGACGGCTCCATCACCCCGCTGACGCCCGCAACCACCGCACAGGTCATAGTGGGACTCATGGTCGGCGCAAACCGCACAAGAGTGCTCACCCCCTATACGTACGGCTCTTCCCAGAATTTCTACACGGAAACGCTGACCTTTGTCGAGCGCGCTATTTCCAGCGGCTCCGCCGGGAACTGATATGGACTCTCTTCTCACTGCAACTCTGCTCGGTCTCGTGGAAGGACTTACCGAATTTCTTCCCATCTCCTCTTCCGGTCATCTCATCATAGCCTCGGACCTTCTCGGCTTTTCAGGGCCCAAAGCCTCCACCTTCGGCGTCGTCATTCAGGTGGGGGCCATCCTCGCCGTGGTCGCGCTCTACTGGAGGCGCTTTCTCTCCCTGCTCCGCCCTAAAAAAGACTCCTCCTTTTCCGGCGCTCACGGCATTATGCTGCTCGTACTCACCACCCTGCCTGCCGCCACGCTGGGCCTGCTTCTGCACGGCTTCATAAAAAGCCTGTTCACGCCGGTCACCGTGGCCGCCGCACTGATATGCGGCGCCCTGCTCATGCTGGTCGTGGAGCATTTCGTTGCGCCGCGGCAGGCCGACATGCCCGTCGGAAGTCTCGACCAGTTGAAAGTCAGACACGCCCTCGGCATAGGCTTCTTCCAGTGCCTGGCGCTCTGGCCGGGCTTCTCCCGTTCCGCATCCACCATCATGGGCGGCATGATTCTCGGAGTGAAGCGGGAAACGGCGGCGGAATATTCCTTCATTGCCGCCGTGCCCATCATTACGGGCGCCGCCATCTACGACCTGTGGAAATCCCTTTCCCTCTTCAGCGCTGCCGACATTCCCTTCTTTCTCGTCGGCTCCCTGTGCGCCTTCCTTTCCGCCATCGTGGCCATACGCACCTTTATCGCCATCCTTGCGCGCAACACTTTGAAACCATTTGCCATTTACAGAATTCTTCTCGCCGTTCCCGTCTACTGGTTCATGGCTTCCTGAAAAATTTTAAAAAACATGAAAAAAACACTTGCCAAGGGAGTCCTTTTCTTATAGAAGCATTCCTGCGCCGGATGTTTCCGGTTCTTACGGCAAGGTAGCTCAGTTGGTTAGAGCATACGGTTCATACCCGTAGTGTCGAGAGTTCAAATCTCCCCCTTGCTACCAGAATATATAAAAGTCCAGGATTTTTCTTGGACTTTTTTTTATGCTCTTCGCAATCTCCGGGGAGGCCACCGGTCCCCGGAGATTTTTGCGCAAAGGACTTTTTCTCTCTCGGAGTTCCCTCATGGCATCCCCTTCCCGTCCTCACCGCATTCAGGTCTTCGGTCATAGAAATCCCGATACCGATTCCGTCATCGGCGCCATCGCCCTGGCGGAGCTTCAGAACCAGCGCGGCATGCCCTCCAGTCCGAAAATTCAGGGCAGCACCAACCCCGAAACCAATTTCGTCATGCAGCGCTTCAACATCAAGCCTCCGCGCATCATGGAAAGCGTGGCCGGCCGTCAGGTGAGCCTCGTGGACTTCTCCGATACGGCGCAGGCTCCGCAGGGCTTCGACAGCAGCACCATCGTTTCTCTGGTGGACCACCACAAACTCGGCGACGTCACCACCGCCGCCCCGCTTGAAATGTGGGTCTGGCCCGTGGGCTGCTGCAACACCATCCTGAAATCCATGTACGACTTCTACGACGCCTACGTGCCCACCTATCTGGCGGGCGGCATGCTTTGCGCCATTCTCTCCGACACAGTCCTGTTCCGTTCCCCCACCACGACCGAGGCCGACCGGAAGGCTGCCGCGGAACTGGCGAAAATCGCCGGGGTGGACGACATGATGGCCCTCGGCATGGAAATGTTCCGCGCCAAGTCCGATTTGCACGATTCGGCGGACAACCTCTTCCAGCGCGACTACAAGGAATTCGACATCAACGGCCGCAAGGTGGGCATAGGACAGCTCGAACTCATGGACGCCCACATGATAGACCCCATCAAGAACGACCTGTTCAAGGCGGCCCGCAAGCTTCTGGAAGAACACGACTGCCACACCGTTCTCTTCCTCGCGACGGACATCCTCCGGGAAGGCTCACAGATGCTGGCGGTCTCCCGCGACGTTTCCGTGACGGAACGCGCCTTCAACGTTTCCCTTACGCCCTACAGAATGCCCAAGGTGCGCAACGTGGCCCCCGCCTATGCCAGAGAAGACCAGTCGGACTATCATGAACATGAGGGCGACAGCACCGCTCCGTGGGCCGACACTCTGGCCGAACAGTGGATGCCCGGCATGATGAGCCGTAAAAAACAGGTGCTTCCTTTTCTCATGGACGCCTTTAATGCACTTGACTAACACGGCGTTCTCACGTATGTTGCTCCTCATGGCAAGGTAGCTCAGTTGGTTAGAGCATACGGTTCATACCCGTAGTGTCGAGAGTTCAAATCTCCCCCTTGCTACCATGAGTACATATCCCGGAAGTCCGCTTCCGGGATTTTTCTTTTAATATCGTTCTTTTCCGCCTCCCTCTTTCACTTTATACCGCCCTCTCCTCCTTTATCTTTTCCCGGAACTCTGAAACACATATCTTTCCTGCTGCGCATGTCAGAGGGCGATGTTCTCCCCTTTCATAAAAAGAACGTTACGAACGCCCCACACGCAAAGACTCTTAGGACGGATGTCTAGCACTCATAAAAGTCGCAATAAAAATAAATTTCGTACACTTATGCCTCAAATCCATGCTTTTAAAAGAGTTTTTCATTATAAATCATCATGAACGGCATGAACCTTATGAAGCCATTACATAAATGTGCCGCATATCCCAAGCAAACAACAGCATTTTTCCATGTTCTTCAAAGATATCTTCTGTCCATACGTTCTTTCGACCCGCAACAGAGCCTCCTGATGCTACAAAAAAAGAGAGCCGAAAAATTTCCGACACGCCTCCCATGCAGGCTCCACCTTCTCCTCTCATGCTTAAAAATACACAAGAACAGGCAAAAGGCATTTTTTTTCTCGTTTTGAAAATGGACACGCCATCGAAAATAGGTTATACATGAACGCAAGAATATATGTGCCCTGCGACCAGGCCCGGAACATGTATTTTTATCCTATTTTAACATCATCTGTTTCAATCACCTGCATTTTTAAGGAGCAGTACTCATGGCGTACACACGTAGAGGATTCCTCAAAATGGTCGGCGCCGGGGCCATGTGCCTTACGCTCGCCCATTTTGGATTCGATTTGAAAGAGGCGAAAGCCTACGCCACTTCCTTGAAAATTGAAGGGGCGAAGGAAGTAACCACGGTATGTCCTTTCTGTGCCGTGTGCTGCCAGGTCATCGCCTATGTGAAGGACGGCAAGCTCGTCTCCACGGAAGGCGACCCTGACTTCCCCGTGAACGAAGGCAGCCTCTGTGCCAAGGGCGCCGCCCTGTTCACCATGTACACGGGCGAACACCGTCTTACCAAGCCCATGTATCGCGCCCCCTACAGCGACAAGTGGGAGGAAAAGGACTGGGGCTGGACGCTTGAGCAGATAGCCCGCCGCGTCAAATCCGCCCGCGACACGGACTTCATCCAGAAAAACGCCAAGGGCCAGACCGTCAACCGGCTGGAATCCATCTTCTGCATGGGCACGTCCCATGCCTCCAACGAAGAGTGCGCCGTCATTCATCAGGCGATGCGCAGCCTGGGGGTCGTGCATATCGACCACCAGGCACGTGTCTGACACAGCCCGACTGTACCGGCTCTGGCAGAGTCGTTCGGACGTGGGGCTATGACGAATCACTGGATTGACATCAAGAACTCCGATGCCATCCTGATTATGGGCAGCAATGCTGCAGAACATCATCCCGTATCCTTCAAGTGGATTATGCGGGCAAAGGACGCCGGGGCTGCGCTCATGCACGTGGACCCGAAGTTCTCCCGCACCTCGGCACGGTGCGATTTCCATGTGCCGATTCGCTCGGGTACGGACATTGCCTTCCTCGGAGGCATGATAAACTACATCATCGAATCGGGCAGCTGGTTCAAGGACTACGTGGTGAACTACACCAACGCCACCTACGTGCTGGCCGACTCGTATGACTTCAAGGACGGTCTGTTCAGCGGGTACGATGCCGCGAAGCGCATGTACGACCGCTCTTCCTGGACGTTCAAGCGTGACGAGTCGGGGGCTCCCGTGCGCGATTTCACGCTGACGGACGAAAGATGCGTGTTCAACGTGATGGCCAGGCATTATTCCCGCTACACGCTGGACAACGTGTCCGCCATCACGGGCGTCTCGAAAGAGAACCTGCTGAAGGTGTACAAGACCTTCTGCGCCACCGGCAAGCCGGACAAGGCCGGAACCATCCTGTACGCCATCGGCTGGACGCAGCATACCGTGGGTGTGCAGAACATCCGCGCCTCGGCC
>CALUPQ010000049.1 GCA_944322695.1 uncultured Mailhella sp.
CCAGGGTCAGACGGCAGTGGTTGGACTGCACGGCGCCGCAGGTGATGATGGTGTCGGCGCCCTGAGCAAGCGCGTCGGCGATGCTGAAGTCCAGCTTGCGGGTCTTGTTGCCGCCGGCGCAGCCGGGAAGCAGGTCGTCACGCTTGATGTACACGTTGACCTTGTTGCCCAGAGCCTTGGAGAAATTGGGCAGGTATTCGATGGGGGTGGCTTCCTTCACATAGCCGCGGCGGGGAAATTTGGCGAGATTCATGAGTGTCTCCTGAGATAATCGATGAGCAGGGAATGACTATTTCTGAAGTTCGGCAAGAACTTCGCGGATGATGGCGACGATGAGGTCGCAGTCTTCAGTGGTGAACGTCAGCGGCAGGCGCATGTCGCACATGGTCGCAAGCACCTTCTTCGTGTTCTTCAGGTCGGGCAGGTCGGGAATGTAGCGCCAGCTGTCGTAACTGCTGGTGAAGCCGACGGGCACGTCGTTGCCGAACCACTTTATCTGAACGCCGCGGGCGGCGGTTTCCGCCAGGAACTTCCTGATGAAGTCCACCGAAGCTCCGTCGATATTGAACTGGATGGAGCTTCCCACATAGTACTCGCGGCTGTCGCGGGGCGGGCAGCTGATGCCGGGAATTTCCCTGAGCAGTTTTTCCGTGTGGTTGTACAGCACGTTCCAGCGGGAGCACTGATTGTCCAGGTTTTCCAGCTGCGGAAGAAGCAGGCATGCACGCAGATGGTCCATGCGCAGGGAGAAGTTCGGGGTGACCCATTTCACTTCCTCAAAGGCTTCCAGCGGAGGTCTGGAAGTGTGGGTGCCGTAAATCATGTAGGAGCCGGAGTGGATGATGGCTCTGGCGATGACGTCGTCGTCATTGGTGACCAGAAGTCCGCCTTCACCGGAGTTCATGTGCTTGTAGGTCTGGGTGCTGTAGCAGGCCACCTTGCCGAAGGTGCCGCTCTTTTTTCCGTCCCAGGTGGCGCCCATGGTGTGGGCGCAGTCTTCGATGAGGACGAGCCCGAAGCGCTCGCACACTTCCATCACCTTGTCCATGCGGGCGATGTGGCCGCGCATGTGGGACAGCATGAAGAAGCGGGCGCCGGAGGCTTCGGCCTTGGCGGCAAGGTCGTCCGTATCCACGGTGTAGTCGTCGAGAATGTCCACCAGAACGGTCTGCGCGCCGCAGTGCTCGATGGCGCCGGGAACGGGAGCCAGCGTGTAGGCGTTGCAGAGCACCTTGTCTCCGGGACGCACGCCGGCGCTTTTCAGCGCCAGAAACAGCGCGGAGCCGCAGGAGGCGCAGGCCAGGCAGTATTTCGTTCCCATGTAGGCGGCGAACTTTTCCTCCAGTTCGCACACCAGCCCTTTTTCACCGGGCAGCAGATTGTAACGGTGCAGCCTTCCGGAGCGGAGAACTTCAACGGCCTTCTCTATGGCCTCTTCCGGGATAGGTTCCTGCTGCGTAAAATCCTTTTCGAAAACAAGCATTCTCTTACTCCCTTATAATAAGACACATGGGTTTCCGGACCGGCGGAAGCGCCGGTCCGGAAACGTTATCCGCTAGTACTTGGGGTGCTTATACACGTGGAAGTCCCATTCCCGTTCGGGGAAGAACTTCGTCAGACGCCAGTCGCAGGCGCGGGCATGACCTTCCATGCCTTCCACGCGGGAGAGACGGGAGGCCACGGGGCTGATGATGTCGTTGGCTTCCTTGGAGATTTCCTGATAGGTGTAAATCTTGAGGAACTTGTGGACGTTCAGGCCGCCGCTGAAGTAGCCGGCTCTCTTGGTGGGCAGAATGTGGTTGGTGCCGGAGCACTTGTCGCCATGGGGCACGGTGCTGCCTTCGCCGAGGAACATGGAGCCGTAGCAGCGCAGACGGTGGGTCCACCAGTCGAGGTCCTTTGCCATGACCTGAATGTGCTCGGGAGCATACAGGTCGGACACACGGGCGGCTTCCTCGCGGTCTTCGCAGAGAATGATTTCGCCGTAGTCGGCCCAGGCGGTGGCGGGCACGTCGGGGTTGGGCATGTCCTGGCAGAGCTTGGGCATGAGTTCGGCCACCTTTTCACCGAGTTCGCGGCTGGTGGTGAACAGCCACACCGGAGAGTTGTAGCCGTGTTCGGCCTGGGAGACAAGGTCGATGGCGACGGTCATGGGGTCGGCGGTCTCATCGGCGATGATGCCGGATTCGGTGGGACCGGCGAACACGTCGATGCCGCAGTGACCGGTACCGTTCAGCACGGCCTTGGCTTCGGCCACGAAGGCGTTGCCGGGACCGACGAGAATGTTGGCGGGCTTGCCGGTGAACAGGCCGTACGCCATGGTGGCGATGGCCTGGATGCCGCCCATTTCAAGAATGATGTCGGCGCCGGAAATTTCCATGGCATAGCACACGGCGGGGTCGATGGAGTCGCCGCGGGGCGGAGTGGCGGCAATAACGAAGGGCACGCCGGCGGCCTTGGCCGTGGCAACGCTCATGATGGCGGAGCAGGCATGCGCGAAGCGACCGCCGGGAACGTAGCAGCCGGCCACGTCCATGGGGACGATTTTCTGGCCGAGGCGGATGCCGGGCGTCACTTCCATTTCAAATTCCTTCAGGCTTTCCCTCTGCGCTTTGGCAAAGGTGGACACCTGCTTATGAGCGAACTGAATGTCCTGCTTCACGCGTTCGGGCACGGAAGCAATCAGCTTCTGCTTCTTTTCTTCACTGAGGATAAAATCGCCTTCCCATTTGTCGAACCTGCGGGCCAGTTCACGGACGGCCTCTTCCCTGCCTTCCTTGATGTCCGCAAGCACCTTGAGGACGACATCGCGGGCTTCCTGGCTGTTCTGCTCAGTACTCTTGGTAGCTTTCTTCAGAAATTCCATGAGGTTTCCTCCTTACAGGAACTATGATTTTTCTTGTTGAAGTCAGCCTATGCTTCGGTGTGGGGATTTGTCAATATTTTTTATAAAATATTTTATAAAATTTTTTACACCAAAAAACATAAGTCATGACGATGGGATGTCGCATCAGGCACGGCGCACGGCGGGACGGAGGGGTCTTTTCGCAGGGCCTGAGGGGACGGCCGTTTTCCCGGCCCGGAGGCTTCGGAATCTATGCCGGAAAGCGTTTCCGGCCGGACGAGCGGCTTTGCTTTCGATGCTAAAGGTTGGGCAGCCAGAGAATAATCTGCGGGAACGCGGCCATAAGGATGACGGCCAGAAGGTTCATGGCGCAGAAGGGCAGCGCGCGGGCCGAGAGTCTCTCCAGTGTCACGCCCGAAATGCCGGAGGCCACGAAGAGGTTTTCGCCGAGAGGCGGCGTGGAGAAGCCGATGGCGCAGCAGCAGACCAGGACGACGCCGAAGTGTATGGGGTCCACGCCGATGCTCGTCATGACGGGCAGCAGAACGGGCGTGACGAGCATGATGATGGCGAGGGTCTCCATGAACATGCCGAGGAAAATCAGGAAGGCGATGACCATGCCCCAGATGACCACGGGACTGCTGGAAATGGAAAGCATGCCTTCGGCGATGACCGTGGGAATCTGATACTGCACGAGAAGCCTGCCGAAGGAGTAGGCGGCGAACATGATGATGAGGACTCGCCCGGTAATCCAGCAGGTCGTTTCAAGCGACTTCAAGAAGGCGCTGAAGCAGAGCTCCTTGTAGATGAAGATGCCGACGAACAGCGTGTAGAATATGGCTACGATGGCGGCTTCCGTGGGCGTGAACATGCCGCTGTAGATGCCGCCGAGGATGAGCACGGGGGCCATGATGGCGAAGAAGCCGTCCTTCAGGCTCTTCACGAGACCGGCGATGGAGAAGGTTTCCATGCCCTGGGTGAGGTCCTTGCCCCGGCAGAGAATCAGATGCACGATGATGAGGGAAAGGGCGAAGACCAGGCCGGGGATGACGCCGCCGAGAAACATTTTGGTGATGGACGCCTGGGCGCACACGCCGTAGATGACCATGGGGATGCTGGGCGGAATGATGATGCCTATGCCGCCGGAAGTGGCGACGGCCGTCGCCGCATAGTCCTTGGCGTAGCCGCGCTTGACCATGGCGGGAATCATGAGCATGCCCACGGCGGCCGTGGTGGCCGGGCCGGAACCGGATATGGCGCCGAAGAACACGCAGGCCAGCACGGTGGTGATGGCGAGGCCGCCGTTCATGCGTCCTATCATATGTTCGGCCACGCCCACGATGCGGCGGGAGATGCCTGCGCTTTCCATGAGCGCGCCGGCAAGAACGAAGGCGGGCAGGGCCATGATGGGAAAGCTGTTGACCGAAGAGAAGGCAATCTGCACAAGCGTGGTCAGTTCCTGCCCCACGAAAATGTAGGTAAGGGCGGCGGAAGCGGAAAGTGCCAGCGTGATGGGCGCGCCCATGAGCAGAAGTACGCCGAAAGCACTGAAGAGCAGCACGGGAGCGGTCATTTGGAGCCTCCTTCCTTCTTTTCTCCGGGAAGTTCCACAGGAGCACAGGAGACGGAGAGTTCCTCATAGGCTTCGGCATCCACCTTGTCGGGGTCCTCGATTTCCTGCTTGAGAATGAATCTTATATAGTTCACCTGAAGAATGCGTACGTTCATCAGGCCGAAGGCGATGGGGAATATCCAGTAAACATACTCCATGGAAACTTCCATGGCAGGGGAAAGATAGGGAAATTCATGCATGTCCGCGATGATGACAAGGCTCATCTTTATCATCATGCAGTTGAAGACAATCCAGATGATGTCCGTAATGAGCATGGAGAATTTTCCCACCCATTCAGGAAAGAGCTTGAACTGGATGGTCACTCTGTTATGGGCGCACAGCCTGGCCGCAAAAGAAGCGCCGAAGAAGACGAACCATACGAATGAAAATCTTGAAATTTCCTCAGTCCACGGAAGGACGATGTCGAAACAGCTGCGAAGAACAGTCTGGGCAAATATGACGCATACGAAGAAAACAAGAAGCGCCTGGCTCAGATAGCCTTCCAGTCTGTCCAGAATCCGATATACGACTTGTGCGGTCATATTGTCTCCATTTACCGGAAAAGAAAAAGGAGAGCATGACGCATGCTCTCCCTCTTCGATTATTTTGCTATGGCCGTGAGTACCATATCGATGACTTCCTTGCCGCCGACGAAGTCGTAGAAGTCAGGCCAGATGGCACGGGCGCGCTTTTCCCATTCGGCTTCGTCCTGAAGGGTGCTTATCTGCATGCCGGCCGCGGCCATGGCATCGCGAGCCTTCACGCTGTTTTCCTTCTGCCATTCGAGGATGTACATCTGAGCTTCCATGCCGGCTTCCGTAAGAACCTTCTGCAGCTCGGGGCTCATTTTCTTGAAATGCTTTTCGCCGATGAACAGAGGCTGGAGGGAGTACTGATGATGCAGTTCCGTCAGATACTTCTGCACTTCGTGAATTTTCGTGGTGTAGTTGACCACGTAGGGGTTGTCCTGACCGTCGACCACGCCCTGCTGAAGAGCGGTGAAGGTTTCGGCCCAGCCCATGGGAACAGGGTTGGCGCCCCAGGCCTGATAGGTGGCCACGTTAATCTTGCTGGCAGGAACGCGAATCTTGAGGCCCTTCACGTCTTCCAGCTTCGTCACGGGTCTGACGGAGTTCGTCAGGTAGCGGAAGTTGGTGTAGCAGTGGCCGAGAATTCTCACGCCGCCGCGCTTGATGGCGACATCGTTGAAGTATTCGAACATTTCCCCGGTGGTGGCCTTCACGACTTCTTCATCGTTCGTCAGCAGATAGGGGAGGGTGTACACGCCGAGAGGAGAAACAAAGGGAACGGCATTGCCTATGCCGATGCAGGTCATGTCCAGCGTGCCGCGACGCACGTTCTGGAACATTTCGCCTTCATCGCCCAGCGAGCAGTTGGGGAAAATCTGCACTTCGACGGCGCCGTTGGTCTTCTGCTCCACAAGTTCCTTGAACTTCTGGGAGAACACGCCGGCATCGGAGTCGATGGCGTCACCCACGCCTACTTTAAGGATTTTTTCCGCCGCAAAGCCGTTGTTCACACTGCCGGCGCATACCAAAAGAGCTCCCAGTAACGCGATACCCAGTTTTCTGACCATGGAAAACCTCCTTACTACGTTTAGTTCTACTTAGACTGAGGCGAAATAATTTGTCAACAGATTTTATAAAAAAACTCATAAAACATTTTCGATAAGATGTTTTGACAAAAAAGTACTTTTCGGATATTCTTTTCAGAACTGTGTTATTTTGGGACATTAATGACGATTTTCTGAGGCTGTCCCAAAGGATGGGGTTATGACAAAAACGTCCACCGTAAAATCTCTTCAAGCGTACAATCTTATCCGGGAACTTATCCTTCAGGGGGAACTGCTCCCCGGGTCCCGCCTGGTGCTGGCCGACCTTGAGGAAAGGCTTCAGGTAGGCAGGGGGCCCATCAGGGAAGCCCTCATGCGTCTTGACCGTTCGGGGCTCATCCAGAATCTGCCTTACAAGGGGGCCGTGGTGGCTCCGCTGCCCACCGTCCGTGAAATACAGTATATCTATGACCTTCGCGTGCAGCTCGAATGCATGCTTGCCACGGAAGCCATGAACCACGCGAAGCAGAAGGATTACGACGAGCTCGAGGCCATACTCGGAAAGATGGACGAAGCCTCTTCGGACAACACCCTGTTTTTCCACCCTGACAGAGAGTTTCATTACGCCATATACAAGATGGCCAATATGCCTCACCTGCTGAATACGGCCAGCAGCCTTGTGGACCATGTGGAAATTTTTCTGAACAGCCGGTACTACGGCGTGCAGGACCAGCAGATTCTCACGGAGCAGCACAGGGAAATCTTCCGGGCGTTCTGCAACAAGGATGCCGCGCTGCTTTGCGAAAGTCTGAAGAAAAACATTCTGATAGGTCTGAGCCTCATACAGCAGGAAATGGAGCGCATGGGCAAGGTCTGCTGGATTCCCTCATCCAACTGAGGCGGCGCTGCCTTCCACTTGGGAAGGGCCGTTTTCGGCCTGGGAGACCCCGCCTAGGCAAGAGCCCTTGCGAAACAGGCGTGGAAAGCGCGTCGGTTTTGGGACCGCGATGTCCGTTGTCTTTTCCGGTACGTGCGGAATGTTTCTGCGCTTACGGCATCAGCCGCCGTTTGCGGTCACGCGCTCATTTTTTGCGGGATTGGCGTGGTTTTCGGCCGTTTGCTGTCGTCCTTTAGGCTGAGGAAAAAGAGCCCGGCCTGTGAGGGGGCCATCCAGCCTGTCCTTCCGCGTTTCGCCGGGGCGGGAAGAGCACTGTCGTATCCTCCGTGCCGTGCGGATGTTCACTCCCTGGTATTCGACAGCTGTTGTGCGGCGCTTTCCGTTATGTTGACTGTCGATTCGTTTGCCTGAGCCGCGCATGTCATTGACGTGCGCACAGCCTGTCGCGTTCCGCGCAGTCTTGCGTCGCATACGTTTTCTGCGGGGGCTGGCCAGCGGGTACGGTGTTTTCTGTTTCCTGCAACTGTATCAGCCCTTCTGACAGGGCTCGTCCCGGCAGTTGCGGAGTTTCCTGTACTGTATGGAGGAGAAGGAGCGGAGAACGAAAGCCCCTCTCGTTTTGCTCATGTCAGCGTGTTTTTAGTTGTGCTGCTTTTCAGTCTGTCTATTTTCCGGAAGTGAAAGAAGAAATGCCTTCGGGCGCCCGAGGTTTTGCAGGACAGAGCTTGCACGGTGTTGAAAAAGAAAAGTCCCCGCAGTCGTGCTGACCGCGGGGACTTTGCATATATGTCTGGTGGGCGGTAAGGGAGTCCGCCCATACATGGGCGGAGCGGGTAACTTTAAACCGTCAATCAATGATTTTCCAAAGTGTTCCAACGATTTTAATCTTGCGTCTGCTTTGTCTTTCGTACCCAACGAAAAAACGATTTCCTTGCGCCCGTATGCGGCGGTCAATCTGGTGGGTATGGCCATGCGGAAATAGTACACGCCGCCTTGTCGTCTTTGTAAGTACATCATACGTTTTCTCCAAAAGGTGCCGTCCAAAAAAGCATGAATGAATTTTTGACGGTTCAAAAGCCGGTTCCGGCGGATTCAAACGGATTCACGGGTAGTACAAACGTATGGTACACGCGGGTTTTTCAAAAAATCGTTTGTTAAAAAAGAAAAGCCATGAAAAATCATGGCTTTACTTCGGAAAATTTTAGTCTGGTGGGCGGTAAGGGACTCGAACCCCTGACAGTCGGTGTGTAAGACCGATACTCTACCAACTGAGCTAACCGCCCCCTGCCGTTTTTCTAGGGGAAGAGGCTCTTCCTGTCAAGCTCGGAGCCTTTTTCCGATGGGCGCTCGGAAAGGGTGGGTCGCCAGAGAATTTTCGGACTAGGCATCGTTTTACGAATGGTCTTGATAATTATCTGTTTTTTATAATACTTATAAAAAGTTCATTCTTTTTGCAGGACATGGTGAAGGCCTGTTTTCTTATTTTTTAAGTTGACAATGAATTTCATTTTCTTTATTTCCCGAAAAAGAAAAGTTTGATTCGTATAACTTTATACGTTTACCTGAATTTGATGAGGACTGCATGAGCGCCGCCATAGAACAGAACCGAGAGGAGCGGATGGATTCCGAAGCTCCGCGCATGAACGGCATGGCCTTTGCCGCCTCCGGCAAGAAGGATACATGGACTATGGAGAAATATTTTGCCCGGGAGGGAGTGGACCCGCTTTCCCGCGCCTTTGATGGAAAGATTGCGGTACATCCGGGTGTGGGCGGAGGAATGGTACCGCCCGAAGAGATGGAAGCCTGCCTTGAGACGCTTCTGGACAGACCGCGTCAGGGCGACAGCGTAGCCTACATTCACGTGCCTTTCTGCGAGACGCACTGCCTGTACTGCGGCTTTTACAACAGAGGCTACAGCCGGGAGGAGAGTGCCCGCTACACGGATGCGCTGATTGATGAGCTCAGGCTCTGGGAGAAAAAGGCGGCCCAGGAACAGGGGCCCGTGCATGCCGTGTACTTCGGCGGAGGCACACCCACGGCGCTGGAAGCGGAGGACCTTGAGAGACTCCTGAAGGCCGTGCGGGCCCATCTGCCGCTGGCCAACGACTGCGAAATCACCGTGGAAGGGCGGCTGCACAATTTCGGTCCGGCAAAGATGGAAGCCTGCTTTGCCGGGGGAGCCAACCGTTTTTCCCTCGGCGTGCAGAGCTTCAACACGAAGATTCGTCAGACCATGGGCCGCCTCGCCTCGCGCGAGGAGGTCTTCCGCCGGCTGGAGCTTCTGAAGAGCTATAATCAGGCGGCCGTCATCGTGGACCTTATTTTCGGTTTTCCCATGCAGAGCATGGATGTGTGGCTGGACGACATAGCCGCGGCATGTTCGGCGGAACTTGACGGCATGGACTGCTACCAGCTCAACGTCTACGGGCAGACGCCTCTCGGCAAGGCCATCAAAGAAGGGAAACTGCCTCCTTCCGCGGACATTCCCATGCAGTCGGCCATGTTTGCCGCCGGAGTGGAAGCGTTGCAGAAGGCTTTTTACCGCCGCCTTTCCCTCACGCACTGGGCCCGCACCAGCCGTGAGCGGAATCTGTACAATCTCAAGGTGAAGGGGAGCGCGAACTGCCTGGCTTTCGGCCCGGGCGCGGGCGGCAATCTTGCGGGCTGGTTCTATCTGAATCAGAGCAATTATCAGAAATGGCAGGAAGAGGTGCGCGCCGGGCGCAAGCCCATGATGATGCTCATGCGGCCGGACCCCCGTTTTTATTTTTACCGTGCGGTAGCCGCGGCTCTGGAGCAGGGCTGGATGGACATGGCTTCTCTGGAGCGTTGTCACGGAGTGGAAATTCGTTCCGCGTTGCGGCCGCTTCTGGAGCAGTGGAGCCGCGCGGGGCTTGTGGAGCTGCGGGGCGACGTGGTGGTGCTTACCCTTGCCGGCCAGTTCTGGCAGGTGAATCTTTCCCAGCTCATGCAGGATTTTCTCAAGCATACGCTGGATAGTGAAACAAACAGGTGAGGCCGGAGGGCGGTTTGCCGATAGGGCAGGGCGGACCGTCCACGGTTTGGAGAGGTTGCTTCGAAGGGCGCTTTTTCCGAAGCGTTTGCGGCTGAAGGAGTGCGGTCTGCAGAAGGTGCGGACAGCCGGTCGTAAACGGATGACGGCGTGCGACGGACGGAAGTGACCGGATGTTCAGGAACGGCCGTTCCTGAAAAACGTGAAGAAAGGATTGGGAAGATGAAGAAGACGATGACGTGGGCGGGCTTTTCGGCCGTGATTCTTGCCTGCGCGCTGCTCCCGCCCCCCTTTGCCCTTGCGGAGGATGCCGTAAAGGCGGGCGATGTGTACGTGACTGCGACGAGAGTGGAAAAGGAACTGCAGCAGGTTCCCATGAGCGTGACGGTGATGACCGCCGAGGACGTGCGTAAATCCGGCGCGCGTACCGTGGGCGAACTTCTGGAGGACGTGCCCGGCGTGCAGATTCAGAACGACGGCTCGCAGGGACTCAAGCGCGTGTCCATCCGCGGGGAAAACGCCTTCCGTACGCTGGTGCTCATTGACGGACAGAAGATTTCCGAACAGAAGTCCATGTCCGGCTCTCCCATGCTCATCGACGCCTCTCGCATCGAGCGCATCGAAGTCATCAAGGGGCCCGCGTCCGTGTTCTACGGCTCCGACGCTATCGGCGGCGTGGTGAACATCATCACGAAAAAGGGCGGAGAGAAGCCTGTGGAAGGCGAAATATGGACGGGATTCAGCGGCGCCTCCCGCGGCTTTTCCGAAGGCATGGCCGTGCGCGGTGACATTGACGGACTCAAGTACAGCCTGTCCGGCTCCCACTCCGACCAGGGCAACGTTCACACGCCGGACGGCGAGCTGCCCAACACGAGTTTTCGCCAGACCGATGCGGCGGCTTTTCTGAGCTACGACTTTTCCGAGCATTTCACCCTCGGCGGCGGTTTTGACTACTACAAGGGCGCGTTCAATTCCACGTCCATAAACAATAACTCAGACGGAAACCGTTTCTTCGTCAATGTGCCCAAGTGGTCGCGCTCCAAGTACTATATGTTTGCGGAAGGCAAGGACATCAGCGAATATTTCGCCCGCGTACGCTTCGACATATATTATCAGAAGAACGAAAAGGACATGCGCAACTATGTGAGGCAGATGGCCGGAGCGGGCAGCACTATCATGAATGGTGTGCCCATGCAGTATCTCTCCGCCGATGTGGTGATGGACAACTACGCCCACAACATCATCCGTAGCAAGGGCTTTTCTCTTCAGACTGACTGGCAGCTCGGCGCAAACAACTACCTTATCGCCGGCTATGAACTGAACTACGACAGGCTCAATTCCGACGGCAGAACCTACTTAGACAACAATATCGTCATGAATCCAGCGATGAGCATCGCTATCAACAAGGTGACGGATAAGTTCTATGAAGGCAGCCAGCTCAACCAATCGCTGTTCGCCTCCATGGAAAGCCAGCTTCCGTGGGATATCGCGCTGACCTACGGCGTGCGTTGGACCCATGTGCGCACGGAGCTGACGCGCGGCGATGAAATAGCCGATACCTACACCGGTACCATGCATATGGGGCCTGTGAGTAAGCCCATGTTCGATAACTCCGGTCAGAAGGAGCCGTGTGTTCTCGGCGACGACACCAATTCCCGCCCAGTGTTCAACGTGGGCCTCGTGTGGACGGGCATCGAGGACCTTGCCGTGCGCGCAAGCTGGGCGCAGGGCTTCCGCGTGCCGAATCTTACGGAAAAGTACATCGGCGCGGCCATGGGTGGCGGCATTATTAAGGGTAACCCTGACCTCGACCCGGAAACCTCCAACAACTTCGAAATCGGCGCGCGCTACAATCCGGGCAGCCTGAGTCTCGACGCGGCCGTTTTCTACTCCATTGCCGACGACTACATTGCGTCCTTGCCGATAAACTCCACGGACTACCGTTATTCCAACGTGGCTAACGCCAAAACCTTCGGCTCCGAGCTGACGGCCAGCTACAGGTTCGCCACCGCGTACGGCGACTTCACGCCCTATGCCGCACTGACCTGGATGCGCCGTCAGTACGACGACGGCCAGGGCTGGAAAACCTATGACACCGCCACGCCCGAATGGGTGGGACGCTACGGCATCCGCTACGCCAAGGCGCTGGCCGAAGACCTTGACTTCCGCGCCGATATCTATGGCCGCAGCCAGTCCGAAACGGTGTACCGCTCCGCATCCGGCGCGGACGACTACGACCTCGGCGGCTTCACCACGGCCAACATCGCGCTGGGCTTCGATTTCGGCCCGGAAAAGCAGTTCTCCCTGCTTGCGGAAGTGCTGAACCTCTTCGACAAGCGCTATCAGTATAATTCGGCCATTCTTGAACCCGGACTCCATGCCAATGTGAAGCTGAGCTACAGATTCTAGGGGCGGAGGGCCGGTGTTCCGGCCCCCTTGCCGGGGGGGGCCGTTCCGGGCTCCGCCATGCGGCGGCTTTTCCGGGACTGTGAAGAGGCCCGGGACGGCAGAGCGGAACGGCGGATGGTAGCGGAATGTTGAAAACGGATTTCAAGATAAACACGGAGAGACGGACGGCAGGGCCGGGCGAGGTTCTGCCGTCCGGTGGATGGGCGTCATGCCCCTGGGATGCAAGGCGCGGAGGAAAGGCGGTCCGACAGGCGTCTTCCGGCTCCGTCCGCCTTTCCGTGTTCCGCTTTTTGAGAGGACATTCATGACTCGATTTCTTTCCCGCTGGAGCGCGCGGGAGCTGGTGGTCATAGGCGTGTTCGCCGCCGCTTCCAAGGTGGCCACGCTGGTGGTGGCGCTGGCCGGCGGCGGCCTGAACCCCATAAGCCTCATGGGCAAGAACCTCATTTTCACCACGCTCCTTGTGGTCATGCTGTGCAAGGTGCGCAGGCCGGGCACGCTTCTGCTTTTCACGGTCATCAACATCATCGTGAGCATGCTGCTTCTCGGCGCGAGCGTGACGCTGCTTCCGCCCATGCTTCTGGGCGCGCTTGTGGCGGAGCTTGCCATGTGGCCGGGGCGACGCGACGGGGGCGTATGGAACCCCGTGCTCGGCGCGGCGGTGTTCGACGTGGTCTCCAAGGTGCTGTCCGTCGGGGTTTCCTGGCTGTTCATGCGTGAGAACCCGGCCATGATGGTCATGGTCGTCCCTTTTGTCGCCATCGGCTACCTTGGCTCGGTGGGAGGACTTTTTTCCGGCGTGAAGGCCGTGAAGGAGCTGCGCCATGCGGGCATCATCCATGAGTAGCCGACTTGTCGGAACGGACATGGGGCGCGACGCGCAGAAATCCGCAGCGCTTGATACGCGCTCGCGCATGTTCGTCACCCTGCTTGCCTCGGTGGTCACCATCGTCATCTCCTCTTTCGAGGGGCAGATGATACTTTTCGCCGCATCGCTTCTGTATGCGCTCTCCATCCGCCGTTACCGGGCGCTTTTCATCGCCTACGGCTTCATGGCCGCCATGATGGGCATTGCAGCGCTGTTCACCTTCGGCATTTCAAAAGTCATGCCGTCCATGACCTTTTCCCTGACGTCTCTCGCCGTGCCTTTTCTGCGCGGAGCCGTCATGCTGAACGTGGTGCTGCCTTTGGCGCTCACCTGCCGGGTGCAGGCGCTGCTCACGGCGCTCAAGAGCCTGCATCTGCCTTTCTGCATCTACATTCCCGGGGCGGTGATGATACGCTTCATTCCCACCTTCATGCACGACATCAGACAGGTTTCCGAAACGCTGAAAATCCGCGGATACGACTTGAGCTTCGGCGAAATGTTCCGTCACCCGCTCATGATGCTGCGCCTTCTTTTCACGCCGCTGCTGTTCCGCTCTCTGCGTACTTCCGAAGAGCTGGGCATTGCCGCGGAGCTCAAGGGACTGGAGGCGGAAGGACGGTTCGTTCCCTTTGCCTCCTCCGCCTGGACGCGGCGCGACACGCTTCTTGTTTTTCTGGCTGCGGCAACGGCCGTCCTTGCCCTGTACTGCCACTTCCGCTGGGGCGCCGTTCCCGTGCACGGCATGCGCTGAACCTGCAAACGCCCCGCCCGGAGAGAGTCATGATACGTTTTGAAGACGTGAGTTATACCTACCCCTTTTCCGATGCGCCCGCCGTGCGCGACATAAGTTTCCGTGTGCGCGCCGGGGAACTCGTGCTGGTTTCCGGGCAGAGCGGCTGCGGAAAGACCACGCTCATGCGCCTTGCCAACGGCCTGTGTCCCGGGTACTTCCGCGGAAAGCTCAAGGGGCGCGTGCTGGTGGATGGAAAGGACACCGCGCTCATGCCGCTCAGGGACGTTTCCCGCCTTGTGGGGACGCTTTTTCAGGACCCGGAGCAGCAGTTCTTCGCCCTCGGCGTGGAGGACGAACTTGCCTTCGTGCACGAATGGCGCGGGCGGTCTGCGGAAGAGACGCGGGAAAGGGTGCGCCGCGCCGCGGAGTCCTTCGGCCTTTCTTCAGTACTGCACAACTCCATACACGAGCTTTCCGAGGGCCAGAAGCAGAAGGTGGGGCTTGCCTCCATCCTTTCCCAGGAGCCGCGGGTGCTGGTGCTGGACGAGCCCACGGCCAACCTCGACCCGGAATCCACAGCCGACCTGGCCTGCCGCCTGCGCGCGCTCAAGGAAAGCGGCATGGCCATTCTTGTGGTGGACCACAGGCTGTACTGGCTGGAAGGCGTGGCCGACCGCGTCATCGTCATGAAGAAGGGAGAAATATGCGCCATGGGCGCCTTTTCTCTGCTGGAAGACGAAGGGCTGCGTCACAACTGCGGTCTGCGTGACTGTCATGTGGAGGATGTGCGCCGCGCTCTGCCGGAGCCCCTGCCGCAGGAAGGCTCCGAAGAAGGCGCGGAAAGCGGCCTTCGCGTGGAGGGGCTTACCTTCGCCTACAAGGGGCGGAAGAACGTGTTCGAGAAGGCGGATTTTTCTCTGAGCCCCGGCGTGACGGCCCTCATCGGCGACAACGGCGTGGGCAAGACCACTCTCGCCCGTCTTCTGACCGGTCTGAACAGGGCGCAGGAAGGCCGTTTCTTCATCCGCGGCAGGCAGCTGGCGGCCCGGGAGCTGCTCGGCCGCGTGGGCATCGTCCTGCAGAACGCCGACCATCAGCTCCACATGAAGACCGTGACGCAGGAGCTGGAAGTCTGTCTGGAGCTTGCCGGACGTCTGAAGGCGGACGACGGAAAGGACGACGGAAAGGACGACGGAGCGCGCGACTTTTCCGTGCGGGAGCTTCTGGAACTTTTCGGGCTTGAAGCTCTTGCCGGAAGACACCCTCAGTCTCTTTCCGGGGGCGAAAAGCAGCGTCTCGTCATTGCCTGCGCCTTTGCCAAAAAGCCCGACGTGCTCATTCTCGACGAGCCCACCAGCGGGCTGGACGGGGCCAACATGCTGCGCATTGCCCGCGCTCTTGAGCTGCTTGCCGGGCGCGGAGCCTGCGTTCTCGTCATCACGCACGACCTTGAACTCATGAAGCTTTCCTGCACGTCTGCCCTGCGCCTGCCCGTCGGGCGCAAGGCGTCGGACGGGCGGGAAGAAAAGAAGGAGATTTGCCATGAATGATACCTGCTCTTCCACCGTGGAAAAGGGCTCCCTTGCTCCGGCGCTTGCCTCCGCCCTTGAACAGAAGAAGCCCTGGATGCTCGCTTCCCTTGCCCGGGAGTTTCACGTCACGGAGAAGGACGTGGCCGAACAGTTGCCGGAAGGCATGTGCGTGTTCACTCCGGGAGAAAACTTCACCCGGGTGTGGGAGGCCCTCGGCGAATGGGAGAAGGCCACCTTCATAGTGCAGCACGAAGGGCACGTTTTTGAAATCAGGTGCCGCATTCCCGCAGGCAAAGTCGGCCACGGCTATTACAACATCATGGGAGATGAGGCGCTCGGCGGTCACATCAGGGCCGACGCCGTGACAGACATCGCCTTTCTCTCCATGCCCTTCATGGGGCTGGAAAGCCATTCCGTGCAGTTTTTCAACGCAGAGGGCGCCGTGGTCTTTTCCATTTATGCGGGCCGTGAAAACCACAGCATCATTCCTTCGGTCAGGGAGGCTTTTCTGAAGCTCAGAGAGAAAATGTCCGAAGCATGATGCCGGAGCCTTGCCGGAGTCGGCGGAAAGTCGGAGCGCGTGACCGCGAGCTTGGAATTTCGGCGAAAAAGGCATGACAGACGGGGTGCGGAAGCGTGAAACGTCAGTCAGCGTTCCGCAGGCGCGGTTTTTTCCTTGTTCAACGCAGGCCCCGCGAGCTTTTCCCTTGGACATGAAGGGGGAAAGCAGCGCGGGAGCCGGTCAGACCGGACGGAAGGCGGCATGGGCCGCCGGTACGTTCCATCAGGAGATGATGCATGAAAACACTGGTTGTGTATTCCACTCTCACCGGCAACACGAAGAAGGTGGCGGAGGCCGTGGCCTCGGTTTTGCCGGAATGCGACCTCATGCCCGTGGAGGAGGCTCCGGCCTCCGTGGAGGGTTACGACTTCGTGGCTCTCGGCTACTGGGTGGACAGGGGCCTGCCGGATCAAAAGGCCCGCACGTGGCTGGAAGGCGTGAAAAACGCGAAGCTGGCCTTTTTCGGCACCCTCGGCGCCTGGCCCGATTCCGACCATGCGAAGGAATGCATGGCCAGGGGTGAGGCCATGGCGCTTGAGCCCGAGCGCGGAAACGCCGTGTACGGTTCCTGGCTCTGTCAGGGAAAAATAGACCCGAAAATTCTGGAAGTCATGGCGAAAATGGCCGGAAACGTGCACCCCATGACGCCGGAGCGCAGGGCCCGCATTGAAGAGGCGGCAAAGCACCCCGATGAGAACGACTGCCTCCGGGCTCAGGAGTTTTTCCGCACGGTGCTGGAAAAGGTGAAGTAGATTGACATCCCCGGCCGTCCGGCCGGGGCGAGACGCATGAGCCGTGTTTCCCTGCATGAGAAGGGGCACGGAGCATGGAGAGAGAAGGATGAACTGGAACTGGTCAGAAATATATGCGACGATTGGCCCGGCGGGCCTGGTGCTCGTGCTGGTGGCCTGCGCGGGTGTGTACCTTGCGCTGAAGAGTTATATGTTTCTTTTTCTCGTCTGGCGTGATTTCCGCAGAACCTTTCCCGAACTGGAAAGGGACGACGCCTCGGGCGAGTGCATGGATTATCAGGGGGACAACCCTCTTATCTGCATCGTGCGCGATATCGTGCAGACCCATTCCGGGCATTCGGAGGATATCCGCGCCGAAATCGCCTACCTTTTTCACCGCAATTTCGAGCAGCTCACGCGCGAGATATGCTACCTCAGGCTCATTTCCGTGCTCTCTCCGCTGCTGGGTCTTCTGGGCACCATTCTCGGCATGGTCACGGTGTTCCAGACCATAGGAGAGAACGCCGCGCCGGATACGGCCATGCTGGCCAACGGCATCTGGGAGGCGCTCATCACCACCATCATGGGGCTTTGCGTGGCCATCCCCGCGCATGGTCTATTATTTTCTCATGCTGCGCTTCAAGGGCTTTCACATAGAAGTGGTGGAATACAGCTACCGTGCGCTGGAATTCTGCCAGAGAAGAAAGAGCGGGAAGGTCTATGGAGACGAAGATGTT
>CALUPQ010000050.1 GCA_944322695.1 uncultured Mailhella sp.
TCCTCTCCCCTTTTCTTCGTTGCCGGCGAAAGCCGGGCGCATCGTGTTCAGACTCCGCCACCGTCACCCGGGCGGATTCCAAACACCGCGCCCCGGCACTGCCCGCGAGCGTCCCGAAAAATGAAGGTCGTGGCGTGGGGATGTTCCGGCACTCCGCCCGGACGCGCCACTCTGCTTTCCGCCGGGAAAACCGCGGCGGACATCGGGCCGGCGGCACGCGCAACGTCGAAAGCGAGCGGGGCGCGGCAAAAGCCGCTCCGTCCGCCGCGCGGACCACGACCGCAGAAAGCTCCCGCCGCAAAGCGCCTGACGCCGCCGGAAGCCCGGAGACGCCGCAAGCAAGGCACGCCCCGGAAGGCACGGACACTCGAACAAGCAGGCAACGCTCTTTCCGGCGGGCTCGCCCCGCCCCGGAGCGCCAAAAGCCCGCCATGCTGAAGAACCTGGCCCTGCCGCACCAGCGCCTCCAGCCTGAGGGACAGCAGAAACACATCCGCATGACCGAGGCGCGAGGTATCGTATTCCAGAAGAAGGGAGCCGTCCCGGCAGTCCATCTCCACACGGGTCAGCCCTTCCACCGCGGCCAGAAACTCCCGCACGCGCCCCGCCCCCCCGGACAAGGAACGCGAAAAAGCCCGGCAGCGGCAGACGCCGATACCGGGCCCTGACATTCCATCCGAAACCTTCGCTTCGGAGACATCCGGAAAAACGCGACCAGCGCGGGCGCGCAGGCTCCCCTACACCCTCAGCATGTTCATGGCAAAGGAATCGGGCAGGTTTTCCTCCGTCTTCTCTTGCACGCCCTCAAGGCATTCCTCCTGCCAGCGCTCGGCGACGTTCACGAAATTCTGTACCCAGGTGGCGATGTTGCCGCCGTTCAGCACGTTCATGGGCATGACGCCCTGAAGGGTCACGCCGGTGTCCTGCCTGGCGGCCAGCGTAAAGCCCTGCGTTTCGTGGAAGAAGGTGTTGGCGTCCAGCAGCGCGGCATACAGCGCTTCACGCCCCTCTTCCGGCAGCGGCGCCACCACGGTGAACATCATCACCAGGTCGGAACCGGGCAGATAGCGCAGGCTGACCTCGAAGTCGTCGATGACGAGCAGGCAGGAGGGGTCGTCCTCCCTCACGGAGATTTCCGGCAAACCCAGCGCAGGCGCCAGCGTGGCAAGAAGAGAGGTGAAGGCTTCGGACATCGGTCATATCCTTGTGAGAAGGTTGATGGAGAAAGGGAGCCGGAAAGCCGCGCTCCGCTTCGTCGCGGGCTGTCCTGCCGGAGGCTTCCGGCAGGACCTTGCGCAACGCCTACTCGGCGGCGGCAGGCTGTGCGGCGGCTCTTGCCTGAATGCGGCAGGCCGTCAGCACGCCGCGGCCGTCGGGCGTGATGGTATAGGTATAATCCACGTCCAGAGGAGAGTTGTCCGGCTTGTGGAAACGCATGGTGACGTTGCCGTTCTCCTCGCGCCGGATGTCGATGTCCAGCGGAGAGTGTTCGGATTCGGCAATGCCGGTGACGGGGCTGTTGGTGCGGACGAGGAAGGCGCCGCTCTGACCCATGCTCTGGATGACCTGACGGGCCTGCACGTCGTTGCCGTTGCACAGCTCCACGGCGCGCCTGGCAAGTTCCGCGCTGATAGTGGAGGGCTCGCCTTTCTCAAAGGCCCTCTTGTCGTCCTCGCTCATGCCCGCGGTATCCCGAATGCGCACGGCGTGCGCCTCCACGCCCGGAGCGGCGAAGCTGACGGTGGGCATGTAGCCCGGCAGGGGGCTGTGCGTGCCGCGCCGATTGATGTCCTTCGCAAGGGAGGCCTCCACTTCCTGCAGCGTGCCCAGACGGGGCAGCGGCGTCAGCGTGGGAATATTGATGAAGTCCCCCATAACCAGCGACACGGGACCGCGCAGACTTTCCACGGCCTTTTCCAGCGTGATGCCCGTGGCAAGGAAGGTCATGCCCATTTCCGCCATGCCGCCGCGGGTGGGCTGAGCCTGACGGAAAATCTCCCCGAGGCGATTGAACATGGCATTGTTGAACTCTACTTCCGTGCCCTGCCCGACGTTCGCGGGCAAAGGCTCGCCGAAGCAGCCCTGCCAGATGGTCTCGCGGGTCAGCATCCCGGCGGGCTGCATGGTGCGCATGACGTCCAGCCGCTGTGCGGCAAGGGCGATGCAGGCCATGCCCGCATGATTGAGCTGAGAAGTCAGCATGGCGAACTCCGCAGCCTTATCGGGGGAAGCCCAGGCCATGCAGTCTCTGGCAATATAGTTGAGGTTCTGGCCGCCCTTGCCGCAGGCGAAGGCGAAAGCCTGAAGTTCGGGCAGCGTGCCGGCGGCGACGTTCCGGAACAGGGCGCCCTTGTCGAAGGGAACGCCTTTTTCCGCCGCCATGGCCGCCTCATGGTGGACAGCCATGTCCACAATCTTGGCAAGCTCCTGCTTCTGGCCGTCGGGAACGCCCAGACCGGCGGCACAGGCGTCCGTTGCGGCGGCCGCGCCGTTCGTTGCATCGCGCATGAAGGCGTCGGCCTCAGCGGCGTTCCACGCCTCCTGCAGGGCCTTCGTACCGGCCGTGCTCACAAGATTGCAGAGCTCCTCGTAGCTGAACAGCTTTGTCGTGTCAGCCTTCACGTGGTCTCGCACCGCCTCCCCGAAGGCGTTCTTCAGGTTCTGATGGGCCGCCGGGTCGATGTTCTTCGAAGCGCAGAAGTTCGCAAACGCCGCGTCCAGATTGCGGGTGTCGCCCGGAACGCCGCTGCCCGCCACGAAACGACGGACCATGTCTTCATTGACGCGGGCAAGGCCCTGGTGCATCTCGGCGGCGCTGGCCAGCACGTCGCGCACCATTCTCGCGCTGAGGGGCATGCCTTCCACGCGCGCGGCGC
>CALUPQ010000051.1 GCA_944322695.1 uncultured Mailhella sp.
GGGCGAGGGGCGTGGTGGCCAGAAAGCCGCCGAGCCCTCCCGCCACGAAGAAGGCGGTGCACAGCCGGGAGAACAGGGAAGGCGGGAACCAGCGGCCGAACAGCACGAAGGAGGACACCATGACGCCCGCCATGCCGAGTCCGTTCATGGCGCGTCCCGGCATGGCGAGGGCGGGGCCCGCGGCGGAGGCGAACATGAACCCGCCGAGCGCGGCTGCCGCAAACTGCAGACTCATGAGCCGGTGCGGCCCGAGCCTTGCGCTGACGAGGCCCGAGAAGAACTGCATGACGGCGTAGGAGCAGAGGTACACGGAGCTCAGCCTGCCCATGGCATCCGGGGAGAGGGAAAGGTCCCGCATGACGGAGGGGGCGAGCACGGTGATGGCCGCGTTCTGGATGACCACGAGCACGTAGGCGCAGCACAGCGTGGAGAAAAGAAGAATGCGGTACGGGGAGAACATGGCGAAAAAAGGGTGGCGATGGTACGCCGCCCGGGTTTGACCGTCGGAAAGGGGAAGGCATGCGGCGCGGTTGCGCCGCGGACGGGGGAGCGGCTTATGCTCAGTTGTATTCGCCGGCTCTGAACTTTTCCATGTGGTAGGCGTTGCGCGTCTTCACGAAGTCGAGCACCCTGGCCACGGTTTCGGGGGATTCGCTGCGGCACACTTCGTTCTTCCAGTGGTCGAGGAAGGGGGCGAGCGCCTTCATGAGCGCGGCGTGGTCCTGCTCGGAAAGTTCGTAGAACTCATGTCCCTGCGCCTTCATCCATTCGGCGTCCTCTCTGGCTCCGGCTTCGAGGCTTTTGCCGATGGCGAGGGCCATGGCGGTGCCGCCGTTCTTTTCCAGCCAGGCGCGCATGTCGTCGGGCATTTCGTCCCACAGGGGCTTATGGGCGTTGATGGAGAAGCCCGTGACGCCGGTGTTCAGCATGAGGTGATACTTCGTGGCTTCCGAAATTTTGAAGGAGCGCACGGGGGCCATGGGGCAGAGCACGCCGTCGGCCATGCCCTTGGACAGGGCGAGGTAGGTGTCCGGCGAAGGCAGGCGCACGGGGTTCGCGCCGAGGGCCTTGGCGATTTCGATGGTCACGGCGTCCCACACCACGAGCTTGTGCCCGCGCAGTTCGGCCAGACTCTTCACGGGTTTGATGGTGTGCACCTGATAGGTGGCGGATACCCACGAGGTGAAGGGGACGGAGTTTTCCGGCAGTTCCCTGCGTACTTCGGGGAAGGCCTCGATGAGCTCCTGCATGACGATGCTGCCCGTGACGGCGTTGGAGAACAGGCCGGGCACGTCCACCACGGAAAGCAGGTTCAGCTTGCCGGGGAACAGCGAGGGGCGCATGCGGCCGAAATCCACGCGGCCGTCGGTCACCGCGGCCAGACTTTCGGTTTCGGGAAAGAGCTCGTTGGTGGCGAAGTAGTCGAAGCTCAGGCCGTTCTTGCCGGGGAAGGCTTCTTCCGCCTCCTTCATGAAGGGCTTCCACACCATTTCCACGGTGGGGTGGGAGAGGGCGTAGCCGCCGTTGAAGGAGAGATGTCGGAAGCCCTTGGCGTCCGCCTGGGAAGCGAAGGTTAGGGAAGCGCCGATGAGGGCGGCCGCCAGCATGGTCATGGTTCTGCGCATGGTTCCTCCTTTATGCGGGAAGTGTTCCGGAATCTTTTCCACTGTCCGGTATCACAGGAGATTACGGGCGCTTCGTCAATCAATAAAAAATGCGGAGGTGTTCAGTCTGGCTGAACACCCCCCGGCAAAAAGGTCCGGCGCAGGGAGCAGGGGCGCGAAAAGGGGAGCCCGTGAGGAAGGGGCGCTTTGGCGGGAAGCCCGGCAGAGGGCGCTGGGCCGGGCCGCGGGCCGGAAAGGGCGTGCGGCGCAACGCCGGGCGCTTTCTGGGGGAATGCGCTGCGCACGGCCGCCTGCCCGCGGGCGGCGGGAAGGCATCGCCCGGCGGGGCTTTTGGCGGAGCGCCGAGGCAAGGCTTCTCCTCCCCCGGGGGGGCGGAGCTCCCGGGGCTTGCGGAACTGTCAGCGTGTTGCGGCGGCACCGAAGTCGTCCATGGTGGTCCATCTGGCGCAGAGCGCGTCGAGAAAGGCCTTCCTGTCGGCGAGGGGCGGGTGCCTTGAGGAGACGGCGAGCACCACGTGACGCCGCGGGGCGAAGTCGTCCAGGCTGAAGGTGCGCAGACCGCTCATGTCCTCGGGCAGGGCGTGGACGCATACCACGGCGGCGCCGAGGCCGTGGCGCACCGCTTCGAGGGCGGGCACGGGCGTGGCCACGCGCAGGCGCTTGGGGCCGGTGAGGGGCAGCCCCGGGTAGGCGTCGAGCTCGGCAAGGCGGCTTGCGCCGGCCACGTAGACCATGGGCAGGCCGAAGAGCTGCTCGTGCGTGGGGTTCGGCCCGAGAGGCCGCAGCAGCGATTCGTGCGCCACGAGCACCAGCGGGGAATCGAGCAGCGGAATTTCCTCCTGCGTGGGCAGAAGATGCTCGCGGAAGACCAGCGCGCCGTCGAGCTCGCCGGAAAGAAGCGCGTGGCAGAGCATGGACCCGCCGCCGACGTGCAGGGAGACGTTGAGCGAGGGGAAGGACGGCATGTTCTCGGCTATGGTCCTGAGCGTGAGGGACTGGAGCATGGCCAGGGTGCCGAGGCGCAGAATCTGCCTTTCCACCTGAAAGTTCCTGAGCTCGCAGCGCAGGCTGTAGAGCGTGTTGCCCAGGGCCGGAATTCTCGAATAGAGGAACTGCCCCGCGGGAAGCAGGCGCAGGGGCTGGCCGGGCCTGCGCTCGAACAGCGGCATGCCGAGCTCGTCTTCCAGTTTCTGAATCTGCTGGCTCACGGCGGAGGGGGTGAGGCATAAGATGGTTGCCGCGCGGCGTATGCTGAGCGTTTCGACCACGTAGCAGAACGGGCGCAGGTACTGAATGAGGCTGATGTCCAAATCGTTCATGACGAAGGCGGGCTGAGGTGGAGTTCGGAAACGGTGCAAGGCTACGGCATTTGCCGGGGACATGCAAACGCCGCGGAGCCGGAGTTCCCGGCGTGGAAGGGAGCCGCTCCCCGCCTCGCCTTCTTTTTCCGTCCGGGCCTGGCCTCGGGGAAGGCACTCCATTACTTGTTGACGACTCAGGCAAAGGACTTTATAAAAATGGCTTTGGCGCGTTTTCGGAAGGGCCGGAGCAAGGTCTTTCCTTTTTTCATGAGGACGCCCCGGGCGTTCTTGCCCTGCAAGGCGCGCGGAGCCCGTGTCGGAAGCCCGACGGGCCGGCGTTCCCCCAATGGAGAGGCGTTTCATTTTTGCAAGACGTCCTAAGGAGAAATATATGTCGAACATGACTATCGTTGGTGCGCAGTGGGGCGACGAGGGCAAGGGCAAGATCGTCGATCTGCTCACGTCCGAAGTGGACATGGTGGTCCGTTTTCAGGGCGGCAACAACGCCGGGCATACGGTCATCGTCGATGGAAAGAAGTATGTGCTGCACGTCGTGCCTTCGGGCATTCTTCATCCCGGCAAGATGTGCATCATCGGCAACGGCGTCGTGCTCGACCCGGAGAGCTTCCTTGAGGAAATCGACGCGCTGCAGAGCCTCGGTCTGGACGTGAGCCCCGAGCGGCTCAAAATCAGCTACAAGACGCATCTCATCATGCCCTATCACCGCGCCATCGACGGCGCGCGCGAAGGCAAGGCCAAGAACAAGATTGGCACCACCGGCCGCGGCATCGGCCCCTGCTACGAGAACAAGAAGGCCCGCGTGGGCGTGCGCGCCGGCGATTTGACCGACCCTGAAGTCCTTCGCGCCAAGGTGGCCCGCGCGCTGGAAGAGAAGAACGTGCTCTTCACCCAGCTCTACGGCCTTCCCGCCATGGACCCCGACACGGTGACGGACGACCTTCTTGCGCTGGCTCCCCGTCTGCTGCCCTATCTGGCGGACGTGTCCGGCCTCATCATGGAAGCCGACGCCGCGGGCAGGAACATCATGTTCGAAGGCGCTCAGGGCGTCATGCTCGACATCGACCACGGCACCTATCCCTTCGTCACCTCCTCCAACGTGGTGTGCGACAACGCCTCCATCGGCTCCGGCGTGAGCGCGGGCATGATTGACCAGCGCATCGCCATCGTGAAGGCCTACACCACCCGCGTGGGCTCCGGCCCCTTCCCCACGGAACTTTTCGACGACACGGGCGAATTTCTGCGTCGTCAGGGCGGCGAATACGGCGCCACCACGGGCAGGCCGCGCCGCTGCGGCTGGCTGGACCTCGTGGTTTTGCGCGAGATGATTCGCCTCTGCGCCCCCACCACCATGGCCCTCACCAAGGTGGACGTGTTTTCCGGCCTCAAGGAAATCAAGCTCTGCGTGGCCTACGAGTACGAGGGCAAGGTGATGAAGTATCCTCCGCAGACGCCCCGCGGCCTTGACCAGTCCACGCCCGTGTACGAAGTGCTGCCCGGCTGGGACGAAGACCTTTCCGGCTGCACCGGCTGGGACGACTTGCCGAGGAACTGCCGCCGCTACATCGAGCGCGTGGAAGAGCTGCTCGGCGTGAAGGCGGGCTTCATTTCCGTCGGTCCCGACAGGAATCAGACCTTCCGGCGCTGACATGGCGGCCAGGAAGGAAGGCGGCAGAACGGCTGCGCGCAAGGCGGCGCCCGAGGAGACTCTTCCGGGCGTCGACGAGGCGCGCGCCGCGCTTCTGCCCGCGCTCGACGCGCGTCTGGACAGGCCCCGCGGCTTTCTGCTCGCCATGCGCCGCGAGCCTCCGCAGCTTCTGCATCTGGAAGGCGGGGAGCAGTCTTCCCGCGTGGCTCTCGCCCTGTGGTGGGCGGCGCTGCTCAACTGCGAAGGCGACGGGGACGAGCCCTGCCTTGCCTGCCCCTCCTGCCTTCGCACGGGCGCGCTCATGCACCCGGACGTGTTCCTGCTTGACGGGCGGTCCGCATCCATAAAGATAGACGAGGTGCGCGCCCTGCGTCCTCTTCTGGGCGAAAAGCCGCGCTTCGGCCGCCGGCGCGTCATCATTCTGGCCGAGGCGCAGGCCCTCGGCGTGGAAGCCGCCAATTCCCTGCTGAAAGTGCTGGAAGACCCCTCGCCCGATACCTGCTTCGTGTTCACCGCGCCGCAGCGCGAAAGGCTGCTGCCCACGCTGGTTTCCCGCGGCTGGGTGCTGACCCTGCCCTGGCCCGACCCCGCGCGGCCGCTGCCGGAAAGCCTGGAGACGTGGGAAAGGGCGCTTGCCCGCTTCGTTTCCGAAGGCCGCGGCTGGTTCGATTTGACGCAGGCGCGCGGCGCGCTGGACGCTTCCGGGGCCATGCACGTCGTTCTCGTGGGGGAAAAGGCCCTTGCCGACCGCCTTGCCGGGCGCGCGGCAGGCCCGCTTTCCACCGTGTTTTCCGCTTTGCCGGAAGAGCTTCTGCCCGAGCTTGACGACGCCTTTTCCCGCTGTCAGGAAGCGCTCTTGTCCCAGGTGAACCCGCTGCTTGCGCTCGACGCCATGGCCGCGCGGTTGCACCGCCTCGTGCGGACGGGAGCGAAGGCCCGGGCCTGACGGACTTCTTCATGCCGGAGCGGCCCGCCCTGCCTTGACAGAGCGGGTCTTCGTTCCTACCTTTCGTGTACCACTATGGAGGTCATTCATGAGCCAGGAATGTGAACATAAGAATGCCGTGAACGAAGAGGCGGAACTCGAAGTCCGGGAACAGCCCCAGGAAGAAGAAGCCGCCGTTCAGGAAAAAACGGAAGAGGAGCAGCTCGAAGAGTGCCGCGCCAAGCTCTGCGCGGCCTGCAACGTGGCCGCCGAGGCCAACGCCGTGAAGCTGCGCGCTCTTGCCGAAATGGATAATTTCAAGAAACGCATCCAGCGTGAAAAAGAGGAACAGGCCCGCTACGCCGCCGAAAAGGTGCTTGCCGACCTTCTGCCCACGCTGGACAACCTGGACCTCGCCCTCCAGTACGGAGGACAGTCCGAAGAAAGCCGGAACATGATGGTCGGCGTGGAAATGACCCGTACCATGCTTCTCGACGCCCTCAAAAAGCACGGTCTCGTGCCCGTGGGCGAAGCGGGACAGGCCTTCGACCCCAACGACCATGAGGCCGTGGGTCAGGAAGAGGCCGAAGGCATGGAGCCCGGGCACATCGTCCGCGTCATGCAGAAGGGCTACAGGCTGAACGAACATCTCCTGCGCCCCGCCCGCGTCATCGTCTCCCGCTGAGCTTTTTTCACGACGGCAACGGAGCAGGCCTCAAAGGTCCGCTCCGTTCTGTTTTTCCGGGCCGGCGGCAAAAAGGCCCCGTGCCCGTTCGGGCCGGAGCTTGCGGCGGTCGGCGCCGCTTTCCCGCCCCGTCCGGAAAGGCGCAGGGGAAAACAACGTCCGGCAGCCCCTCCTCGCGCATCTTTGAAAAGGCGCGCGGCATCCTCCGGCAAGACGGACAGGCCCCGGAATGCCGGAGAGGCATGAGTGGAAGATGTCCCCGCCGGGACATGACTTCCCGCTCCTTCCGTTTCCGCCTTGCGAAGCCTCCCGGCAGGCTCGTCCGGCGCGGGGAAGATGGCGGAGGCTCCTGACTCGGATAAGACGGGGCGCTTTGGACGGAAGCTTGGGCCGTGGGGAAACGCCGTTTTCGCGCCGTGCCGGGCGGTCGCACGCCGCAGCGGTCGGGTCTGGCCGCAGCGCGGGCGCTCGTGCCCGTGGGCCGAGACGTAGGGAAAGACCTCCGGCTGGCAGGATGTTGGACGCTCGTGCCCGTGGGCCGAGGCGTAGGTTCATGCCCGCTTCTCCGCCACGGGCGGGCGCGGCTCTCCGCGGGGCCGAAGCGCTGGCGGGACCGCAACCGTGCTGGCCCGTCCGTTCCGGCAAAGCCTGAGCGGACGGCAGAAGGAAGGGACGAAGAGAGGCCCGGACCCTTCGGCGTTCCGGGTGTTTTTCATGTTTCATCAGACGAAAAGGAGAAAATCATGCAGGTTCTTCTTGTGAACGGCAGCCCGCATGCCAAGGGCTGCACCTGGACGGCTCTTTCGGAAGTGGCCGCTGAACTGGAAAAGCAGGGCGTAGGCTCGCAGATATTCCAGCTGGGCACGCAGCCCATTGCCGGCTGCCTTGCCTGCGGGGCCTGCCGCAAGACCGGCCGCTGCTTCCGCGACGACAAGGTGAACGAATTCCTGGCCCTGGTGCCGGAGTTCGACGGTTTCGTGTTCGGCTCGCCGGTGTACTACGCTTCGGCTTCCGGCCAGCTGGAGAGCTTTCTCGACAGGGCGTTCTTCAGCGGTTCGAAGCTCTTTGCCAACAAGCCCGGCGCGGCCGTGGTGAGCTGCCGCCGCGGCGGCGCTTCCGCCGCCTTCGAGCAGATTAACAAGTACTTCGGCATGAACAACATGCCCGTCGTCACCTCCACCTACTGGAATCAGGTGCACGGCAACACGCCCGAAGAAGTGAGACAGGACGCCGAGGGCCTTCAGACCATGCGCCACCTGGCCCGCAACATGGCCTGGATGCTGCGCTGCTTCGAGGCCGGAAAGGCCGCCGGCGTGCCGCTGCCGGAAATGGAGCCGGTCATCCGCACCAACTTCATCCGCTAGAAAAGGGCGGTCCGGTCGAATCAGGGGAGGGGCTTTTCTTTGACGCGCGTTTGGCACGCGGGGCGAAGAGAGCCCTCTCCCGCCGGGCGATGAGTGCCAAGAGCGCCGGCGTGGGGAAGGACGCATGAGGTCCGCGCGTTTTCCTTGTGCCAGAGGAGACCGTGCCGTTCTTCCGCCTGCGCCTTTTCAGCGCGGCCGTAAGAGGCGTGCCCTTTTCAGGGTGAGGCTCTGACACGGCGCTTTTGGCGTTTTGCCGGAAAGACGTCGCCGTTGGCGTGCGCGACCGGGGGGCACGTTCCGTTCCCATGGACTTTTCTTTGACGCGCGTTTGGCATGCGGGGCGAAAAGAGTCCTCTCCCGCCGGGCGATGCGTGCAAAGAGCGCCGGGCACGGGGATTTTTCTCTGACGTGTGTTCGTCCCGCGAGGGAAGACGCTTTTCCGCAGGGCGGAAACGGAGGGGAGTGGGCAGGCTTGCCCCGACTCGTCGGTGAAGTTGCCCGCGTTTCGGAATTTTTTTGGGGGCCGGTCCCCCGACACTTTGACCTGTCAGGCCTTCGCGTTCAGGAGAAGGGAAATGGCGATGGATGCATCCCGCGCGGCGTACGGCCATGCCGTGGCGCTTTTCACCATTGCGGTATGGGGTGTGACGTTCGTGTGCACCAAGGTACTGCTTGCGGATTTTCACGCCGTGGAAATCCTTTTTCTGCGTTTCGCCATGGCGTTCTGCGTGCTGTATGCGGCGTCGCCGGGGCGTCTGCCGGGCATGACGCCGGGCCGCCATGCGGCGGTGGCCTTTGCCGGGCTGACGGGCATCTGCCTGTACTATCTTCTGGAAAACATTGCGCTCGGTCACACCATGGCGTCCAACGTGGCGGTCATTCTTACGGCCACGCCGCTGTTCACGGCGCTGGTGGGGCGCTTCGTGTTCCGGAGCGGGGAGAGGTTCGGGGCGCGTTTCTACCTGGGCTTTCTTGTGGCCATGACGGGCATCTGCCTCATCAGCTTCAACGGTTCGCGGCTTTCCCTCAACCCTGCGGGGGACCTTCTGGCGGTGACGGCCGGTTTCGTATGGGCGTTCTACGCCTGCCTCACCAGCGTCATGGGCAAGTGGGGCTGCTCCTCCATACAGATAACGCGCGCCACCTTCGGCTGGGGGCTGCTGTTCATGCTGCCGTTTCTGGCCGGGTTCGGCTTCAGCTGGGACACGGCGCGCTTTCTGAAGCCCGTGAACCTCGGCAACCTTCTGTTTCTCGGGCTGGTGGCTTCGGCGCTCTGCTTCACCACGTGGAACATGGCCGTGCGGGCGCTCGGCACGGTGCGGGCCAGCCTGTACATCTACCTTGTTCCGGTGATTACCGTGGCCGTTTCCGTGGTGGTGCTGGACGAGCCGCTCACGCTTCTTTCCGCCGTGGGCACGGCGCTCACGATGGCGGGCCTTTTTCTTTCGCAGAGCTCAAGGCGCTAGTTTCCCGGCGTCCGGCCTTTTTGAAGGCCGTTTTTTTTGCCCTTTGCCGCGCATCTGTCTGCGTTTTCGTCGTGTTCGCCGCGGAAAGGCGGGGGCTGCGTCCTTCGGGCGGCGTTTTGGGGAAAGCCGGGGAGGGGGAGCTTTCCCCGGGGCGGGGGCGCTCTGTCCTTCGAGTCGGCGTTTTCCCTGGCTGCGGGAGCCGGAACTGATAAACCTTAAAACCTGTGAGCCCTGGTTCCTCCTGGCTGCGCGTGAGCCTGTGGGCTGGTCCCTGCGTCCTTGAAAGACCGGGCCCGTTGGGTCGCTCTGCGGCTTCGCTGGCGCGGAAAGGGGGAATGTGGCCGGAGTCGCCGCCGATTCGGGGTTCATGATGCCGGTACAGGCGTGCCGTACGTCGGGCGGACTCGCCGTTGATTTCGGGCGCCCCATGAGGATGCGGTACGGATGCGCTGCACGTGCCATGGAGACGCGCCTGTTTCGGGGCGGACTCGGGCGCGGGCAGAGATGCCGAACGCGGGCAGAGATGCCGGGCCCTGTCTTGTGCCGGACGCGGGCAGTGATGCCGGACGTAGGCAGGAATGCCGGGCGCGCATCTGAGCGCCGGGCTTTTCCCCGGTGGCAGGGCGCATGGTACTGCGCTCCGGCCGGGCGGCCTCAGACCTTCATTTTCACGGCCCGCGTGGCGAGGAAGGAGGAGGTGAAGCGGTCGAGCAGGCGCTCGCCGCCGAAGGTGTCTTCGTAAAAGCCGGTGATGACGAAGCCCGCCTCAAGCTGCCCCTGAATCTGCTCTTCCAGCGTGTGGCCGAACTCCATGGCCTCGTGTCGCCGGGCGGCCTCTTCAGGGCTGTGGTAGTCCGCGTCGGCGTAGGGCAGGGGATGGCACGCCTGAAGAATGCCCTGCTGCTGCAAATCCCAGTCGAAAAGGTAGAACGCCGGGTTCATGAAGCCGCTCATGAGCACGCCGCCTTTTTTCAGCACGCGGAAGGCTTCGCGCCACACGGGCCGGATGTGCGGGACGAACAGGTTGGACACGGGGTGGACGATGAGGTCGAAGCATTCTTCGTCGAACAGGGAAAGGTCGGTCATGTCCGCGCATACGGTGCGGATGTTCAGGCCTTCGCGCCGGGCGACGAGCCTGTCCTGCTCAAGCTGGCCTTCGCTGATGTCGAGCACCGTGACTTCGGCTCCGGCCGCAGCGAGCACGGGCCCCTGCTGCCCCCCGCCGGAGGCGAGGCACAGCACGCGCCTGCCGGGAAGGGGCGGAAACCATTCCGCGGGCACGGGCTTCACGGCCGTGATGACGATGCTCCAGCGGCCCCGGCGCGCCTCGGCTATGACGTCGTGGTCCACGGGCACGGTCCAGCGGTTCGTCTCCCGCACCTTCTCTTCCCAGTATGCCCTGTTTCGGGCCGCGATGTCCTTCGTCATGTGTTTCCTCCGGGAAGCCCCCCGTCGCCGTCGCCGGGCGCGGGCCCTGTTCAGGCAGGGGGGGCCGGGCTTTTCCGGGACGCTTCTGTTTCCGGCATGGGGCTTCGGGCATTTTTGAGCGAAGCCCGTCCCCGCGCTTTGAGTGGCGCTTTCCCCCGCGCTTGACCGTGCCGGGAGGGACGCGGTCGTTGTTCTAAACGTGTCGCCCGTCCCCTTCCGCAGGCAGTCCGCTTCTGACGCGCGAGAGCAAAAGAGGCTTCCCGCGCTTTTGCCGGCGCTTTTTTTGAGGGAGGGGAGGGCGGGGCAATGCCCGCTCCGGCTCCGTTCCGGCCTTCCCCCGCGAAGGGCATGAAAAAAACGGGCGTCCCGTTCCCGGAAGGTGGTTCCGGCGTGACGCCCGCGCCTTATTACTTCTTTTTCTTGCCGAAGTGGAGGATGTGGCCCATTTTTTCCTGCTTGGTGCGCATGTAGCGCTCGTTGATGTCGCACAGGCCGATTTCGATGGGCACGCGCTCGGTGATTTCTATGCCGTAGCCTTCGAGGCCCACAATCTTGCGGGGATTGTTGGTCATGAGGCGCAGGCTGCTGATGCCGAGGTCCTTCAGAATCTGGGCGCCTGCGCCGTAGCTGCGCAAATCCGGCGCGAAGCCGAGCTTGATGTTGGCTTCCACGGTGTCGTACCCCTGTTCCTGCAGGGCGTAGGCGCGGATTTTGTTGGCAAGGCCGATGCCGCGTCCTTCCTGCCGCATGTAGAGCAGCACGCCGCGTCCTTCCTTTTCAATCTGCATGAGGGCGGCGGCGAGCTGGTTGCCGCAGTCGCAGCGCAGAGAGCCGAAGGCGTCGCCGGTGAGGCATTCGCTGTGCACGCGCACGAGCACGGGAGAGGGGTCGACGCGTTCGTCCACGTCCCCCTTGACCAGCGCGACGTGGGTGTCGTTCGAGGCTTCGCTTTCGTAGGCGATGATGCGGAACGTGCCGTACTTGGTGGGCATTTTCGCTTCGGACACGCGGCGCACGGCCAATTTTCCGTAACGCATGTGGTAGCGGATGATGTCGCGTATGGCGGCGATGTGCAGGCCGTGCTTTTCTGCGAAGGCCTCAAGGTCGTCCATGCGGGCCACGGAGCCGTCTTCCTTCAAAATTTCGCACACCGCGGCCGCGCCCTTGAGCCCGGCGAAGACGGCGACGTCCACCGCGCCCTCGGCAATGCCCGCGCGGGTGAGCACGCCGCCCTTCTTGGCGCGCATGGGAAAGACGTGGCCCGGGGTGACGATGTCGTCGGGCCCGGCGTCGTCGGCCACCACGGTGCGGATGGTGGTGGCGCGGTCCGCGGCGGAAATGCCCGTGGTCACGCCGTTGCGCGCCTCGATGGAGACCGTGAACGAGGAGTCGCGGCCGGGCGTGCTCGAAGGCATGGGATGCAGTTCCAGCCTGTCCGCGAGTTCGGGGGCGAGGGCCAGGCACACCAGCCCGCAGGCGTGGCGCGCCATGAAGTTGACGGCTTCGGCGTTCACGTGTTCGGCGGCCATGACGAGATGACCGCTGCATTCGCGGTCGTCATCGTCCACAAGGACAATCATTTTGCCGTTTTTGATGTCGTCTATGGCCTGTTCGATGGAGCAAAGAGAAGATAGCTGACGCATGACACACTCCCTGGAGATGTCAGGGCCGCAAGAGGCGCTATGAGAGAGCAGAGGGCTTCAGGTGACTGAGGCGAAAATCCATTCTCTTTCATCCGGACTGTTACCGTCGGCCCCGGACTTGCACCGGGTCTGCACGCTTTTCCCTTGAAAAGGCGCCCGCGGGCTTCCCCGGGTGTCGGGGTTACCGCCGGTGGGGACTTGCACCCCGCCCTGAGAGTTTCTGTATTTTTAATGCTGCTGACGCCGCTGTCAAGGGGAGGGGCAAGTTTGTCCTTTTCCGCCTCCGGCGAGACCTTCGTCAAGGGCCTTCATGCCGACCCCGGGCGGAAGGCAGGTTCCCGCAGGCGCTTTTCATGAAGCGCAAGGCAGGAGCGGAGAATCCGCCCCGGGCGCAGGGGCGCCTCGGCCGCAATCTTTCCCGCGGCTTCGGTGCAGGAATCCTCCCCGGGCGCGCATTATCGCCCATCATCGCCATGTCGGAACCGGGCAGGTGGCGGAATTCTTCCCGCACGCTCAGGGTCCCCGCTGACGCAAGGAAGCACCCCCGGCCCAAGGCCGCAATTCTCCCCGGCGCACAGGGTGGCCTGTTGTATTCCCCGCGCCCGTGGGGATGAACCGGCATTCTTCCCGGGCGCACAGGGTGCCTGGCCTGTGATGGGGCCTCTCACTCTGGTGCATTCTTCCCGGGCTCGGAGGGCGGTCCGCACCTTCAGGCTCAGCGTCAACGGCATGGATTTAATCCGCCCCGGGCGCAGGAAAGCCCGCAAGCCGGCATGCAGGCTCACCCGGCAGACATCATTCCCCGCGCAGAGGGGCCGGGCCTTGAATGCAAGGCAAGCGGCTTCCGCAGGTCATTCCTCCCGCAGGGTCGCCCGGGGGACGTCCTTCCACGGCTTGCGAAGAGAAAAAAAAGACTTGCCATGCCGGAGGAAAAAGCGTATAAGAAACCTCCAAGTTTAACACATCGCGTCCATGACGGCTGAAAAGTCCCCGGCGTGGTAAATCTCTCCTTCAACGGGGAGTTTAGATAAAGGGCAGTTGAGCTGCCTCTT
>CALUPQ010000052.1 GCA_944322695.1 uncultured Mailhella sp.
GCATCTTCTTCATGAGGCGCTTGCGGGCAGCGGCCTTCTTCTTCTTGCGCATGACGCTGGGCTTTTCATAGTGCTGACGCTTCTTCATTTCGGAAAGAACGCCGGCCTTTTCCACCTGCTTCTTGAAGCGACGCAGGGCAATGTCGAAATTGTAATCGTCTTCGTTGAGAAAAACTCCGGGCACAGAAATCACCCCCTTTCAGCGAATCTCTTGTTCCGTCCGAATCCGCCAGTTCTCAGGGAGTGAACCGAATGGAAAAACGGAAAATGTGGTCCTGCCGGAATGCCGCCGTTTCGGAACGCCCGAAAGCAGCGCCTTTTGGTGCAGGGAGAGATGCAAACTAAAACAGTTTGCGACAAAAAGCAAGCCCCCGGGGTGCCTCACTCCGGGGAAACCTGCAAAAAAAGTGAAAAAAGACTGCTTTTGCCTGCCGAAGACCCCGATATGGATGCGGACTGCCTTTGGCGGAAGGCCCCTGAGCAGGCAGGAAGCCCCCTCGGCCTGACGAAAACTTCCGGGAAAGAATCCGGCGTGCGGCCTAGTGTTCCTTGTGGTGTCCGGGATTCCTGGCATCTCTGATGGCGCGGGCAAAGACCAGCGTGAGACCGATGCCGAGAATGAGAAGCACCGTGTAGAGTACGCCGAAGAAGATGGCGTAGTCGGGCTGCCAGAGAGGCAAATCCCAGGGGAAGGGGCCATGACCATTTTCACCATGAATAAGCATGAAAACTCCTTGAAACGGCTGGCGGCCGGGTCTCCCGAGGGCCGGGGGTGAGGCCGTCCTTTTACTGTATCTGCTTTTTCAGATTAATGCCAGCCCTGAATTTCACTACCTTGCCGGCGGGAATGGTGATGGTTTCGCCGGTGCGGGGGTTGTGACCCTTGCGCTCCTTGCGTTCTTCCACGACGAGGGAGCCGAAACCGGGCAGGGAGAGCTTGCCGTCGGAGGCGAGAGCTTCCTGAATGGCTTCGAGCAGAGCGTTCAGGGACTGCTCCGCACTGCTTTTGCTGAGAGATGCCTGTTCGGCTATTTTGGCGATGAGTTCAGCCTTGGTCATAAGCTGCTCCTTTCTGCCAAAAGGCAGATGTGAGAAGGGATAAGAGGGATGCGGTTTTCTTTTAGGTACACGTTTTCTGCCTATCGTCAAGAGAGCCGGAGCCCTCCCGTATGATTTTTTCAGGAAAAAAGCGTTTCGGCCAGCTTTCCGAACTGTTCCACCGTAAGAGTTTCCGGCCGCTGTTCCGGTGCGATGCCCAGTGATGTGAGTGTAGCTGCGTCGAAGTTCGGCAGCGCGTGGCGCAGAATGCCCTGAAGCTGCTTGCGCCGCTGCTGGAAGCAGAGCTTGACGAGCCGGGAGAGTTTTTCCGGGTGCTCGGGGCGGCGTTCTTCGGGCAGTGGCTCGAAGACAACCACGGCCGAATCCACCTTCGGGGGCGGGGAGAACGCCGCCGGGCCGATGACGAACCCTTTTCTGGTGCTGACGAAGCTCTGTATCCACACGCTGAGAGCGCCGTATTCCTTTGTGCCGGGGCGCGCCGTGAGGCGGTCGCCGACCTCCTTCTGCACCATGAACACCGCGCGGGCGAGGTTCGGCGTGCGCCAGACGATGTCCCACATGAGCGGCGAGGCCACGTTGTAGGGCAGGTTGCCGGCGATTTTCCAGGCGCCTTCGAGCTGCTCCCAGGGGTAGGCGAGGGCGTCTCCGGCAACGACTTCCAGCCCGGGCAGGGGGCGCGCGGCGTGTTCGGCGGCGTAATGGTCGTCCTTTTCCAGCAGAAGGAGCTTCTGCCAGGGCAGGGGGCGCAAAAGGGCGGTCAGCGCTCCGGGGCCGGGGCCTATTTCCATAATCCGGTCGCCTTCTTCCGGACGGAGCAGCTCGACGATGCGCTGCACGACCCTTTCATCGCGCAGAAAGTGCTGGCCGAGACTCTTTTTGGCTCTGGCGGCGGTAAACAGGTTGATGTCGCTCATGATGTTTCGGGTAAGTGATGGTTCTGGGAAAAAGGCGTGCTCTGACGAAGCGCCGGTTCCGGCTGCGTATCATGCGGTCATCCGCTCTTCGGAGCGGCCGGAGGGTACGCCGTCTTGTGCGCCTACATGGAGTCGTAGTGCTTGAAACGCATGGTGAACCCGGCACGCCCCTGGGTGGCGGAGCGCAGGGCCGTGGAAAAGCCGAACAGTTTGCGCATGGGAGCCATGCCGGAAAGGTAGCGCATGCCGCCTCGCTCCCCGAGCTCCTCTATTTTGCCGCCGCAGTTCTGGAACAGGCTTATGGAAGAGCCGAGAGCCTCTTCCGGTGCGATGATTTCCACGTCCATGATGGGTTCGAGCACCGTGGCGCGGGCTTTGTCCATGGCGTCCCGCACGGCCATGGAGGCAGCCATGCGGCAGCCGGCGGCCGTGGCGTTTTCCTTGCGGATGCCCGTCACGGTCACGACCACGTCCTGAATGGGGTAGCCGGTCTGAGGCCCGGAGAGCAGGCTGTCGGAAATGCCCTGAAGCACTTCGTCCACCAGCGTTTTGGGCAGGGCGTCCCTGGCGTCCGCCGGATGGAGCAGCGGGTCGGCAAGGCTTATGCTGTTGCCGTTGTCCCGTCCCGCCGGGGCCATGGTGAGCGTGACTTCGCCTATGTGATGCACGGCGCCGAGTTCGCGGTCGAACAGACCGTGACCTTCGCCTTCGCTTCGCACGGTCTCTCTGGCCACTACCTGCGGCTGTCCGGCGCGCGGGCTGATGCCGTATTCGCGGCGCATTCGTTCCAGCACCACGTCCAGATGAAGCTCTCCCATGCCGGAGATGATGCGGTTGCCGGAATCTTCATCCTGCGTCACGCCGAGGGTGGGGTCTTCCGTGCTATAACGGGCGAGAGCTTCGTCCAGCGTTTTGCCTTCGTCGGCGTTGCGGGGTTCGAGCGCCATGGAAATGACGGGCTTCACGGCTTCCAGGTTCTCCAGCAGAATGTCAAGTCCCGGCGCGGCCACGGTGTCGCCGGTGCGGGAGGCCCGCAGGCCGAGCACGGCGATGATGTCGCCTGAGGAGGCTTCGGCGAGCTGTTCCTGCTGGTCGGCGTCCATGCGGAACATTCGGGAAATGCGCTCGTCCTTTTTCTGTGCCGTGTTGCGTACCGTGTCGCCTTCCTTGAGCGTGCCCGCATAGATGCGGACGAGGGACGTTTTTCGGCCGCCTTCCATGAGCACCTTGAACACCAGTCCGCAGAAGGGGGCGTCAGGGCTGATGTCCAGCGTTTTTTCCACGCTGCCGTCGGCGGAGGTTCCGCGGGGCGCGGGAACGTCGAGCGGGGAGGGCAGATAGCGTCCCACGGCGTCGAGCAGAGGCTGCACGCCTGCGTTCTTCAGGGCGGAGCCCGCCAGCACGGGAGTCACCTTCCTATCCAGAGTGGCGCGCTTGAGCGCAGCATGGACGTCCTCTTCGGAAAAATCTTCCTCCAGATATTTTTCCATGAACTCGTCGTCGTTCTCGCCCAGCGTTTCCAGCATCTTTTCCCGCCAGAGAAGAGCGGTTTCCCGTTCTTCGTCCTCAAGCGGAAGCACTTCCATGTTCTGTCCCTGGGAATCCTCGTCGAACACGAGCTTCTTCATGGCGATGACGTCGGCCACGGCGTAAAAGTCCGGCCCTTCGCCGAGGGGGATGGTCACGGGAGCGGGCGTGGCGCCCAGTCTGTCGTGCAGCGCCTCCACCACGGCGGCGAAGTTCGCGCCCACCCTGTCCATTTTATTAATGAAGGCGATTTTTGGCACGCCGAAGGATTCCGACTGCCTCCACACCGTTTCCGACTGCGGTTCGACGCCGCCAACGGCGCAGAACACGCCAACGGCGCCGTCGAGCACGCGCAGGGAGCGCTCCACTTCTATGGTGAAGTCCACGTGGCCGGGAGTGTCTATGAGGTTCAGCGTCCAGTCCTTCCAGCGGCAGGTGGAGGCGGCCGCGGCTATGGTGATGCCTCGCTCCTGCTCTTCGGGCATGAAGTCCATGGTGGCGGTGCCGTCGTGCACCTCACCCATGCGGTGGATTTTGCGCGTATAGAAGAGGATGCGTTCGCTGAGCGTGGTCTTGCCCGCGTCGATATGGGCGATGATGCCGATATTGCGCAGGTTTTTCATGGTGTCCTGCCTCATGACTGGTTCTCCTGAACAAGAAAGGCCGCAAGGGTGCGGGTACGGAAAAATTCGGGGGAGGGGCCCGGCCAGCACGCTTCCATGCCGGGGCCCGCCGCAAAGGGGGCGAGGTGGGGCGAAGTGAGACGCTCTTCCGGCAGATAGACGGCATCCAGCCCCGGAGCGGGTTCGGAGAGCAGCCTTGCGTCGGGGTGCAGCCAGAGGAGGCGTTCGGCCATTTCCCCGCCTGAAGGCTGCGTCGGAGCGTCATCGTCCTTTTCCCCGTACAGGGAAAGCAGCGCCGGGGCAAAACGGTCGCGGTAAAGAGGCGTCCCGTCGGCTGCGGCCCTGTGCATGAGGTCCTTTTCCCCTGCGGAGGAGGCACCCGAGGTCGCGGGGAAGAGTATCACCCTGCCGTCTGGCGAGGCGGCGCGCAGGTCTTCATAGACGTCGGCCGTCTGCGCGTCATTGAGCACGAAGGAGTCCTCGAGGCCCGAGAGCTCCAGCGCCGTGGCCACGGCAGGAGCGAAGGGAGCGGGAGAAATGACGACGATGCGATGAACCCCGGCGAGAACGGCCGGAAGGAGAGTGGCGAGAAAGCGTGCGGGCGAGGCGAAATCTGCGCCGACATGGGCCAGCACCCAGTCCGCGGGGCGGGAGCGTTCCGCCCGGGAAAAACCCGCGCGACGGGAGCGCCTTTCGGTGGTCAGCTCTCCGTCGTTGCCTTCCCAGCGGTGAAAGGCGAAGGCGATGGCCGTCTTGAGCAGAGCCCGAAGATGAGGGGGCGTGTTTTCATAGGCATCGGCGTAAAGGACGTCGTCGGGGCGGAAGGATTCCAGCCAGGCTGGCAGTTCGGACATGGGGCTCATACAATTCTCCCTTTCCTTCTTGGGTACGTGTCTCGGGCGCGCTCGTCAAATGAAAAGTGGAAGGTCTCCGTCACAGGACCGTGAAAGAGACCTGCTGTTTCGGCCTTCCGGGAATGAGAGACTCTTCCCCGGCGTGGAACGGGATGAAAGTCGTTGCGTTTTGGCGGGAACGGCTCTATCTTGTCTCGATGTTCCATCCCAATCGGAGGCTTCCATGCAAAAGATTCGTGTCCTGACCACGGCGGCACTCGCCCTTGTCACTTTTCTGACCGGCGGGGGAGTGATGAAGGCTGTCAGCGCGGAAAACGATTATGACTCTCTGCGCCGCTTCAGCCAGATTCTGGACATGGTGGAGCAGTACTACGTCAACGACGTGTCCCAGAAGGAACTTCTGGACGGCGCGCTCAAGGGCATGCTCCAGAATCTTGACCCGCATTCCACTCTGATGTCGGAAAAGGAATTTCAGGAAATGCAGGAAAACACCAGCGGCGAATTCTTCGGCGTGGGTGTGGAAATAACCATGGAGAACGGCCAGGTCATGGTGGTGAGTCCCATTGAGGACACCCCGGGATACAAGGCCGGCCTGCGCGCCGGCGACTCCATCATCGCCGTGGACGGGCAGTATACCATGGAAATGTCCCTGACGGAAGTTGTGGCCAAGATGCGCGGCAAGCGCGGCACCACGGTGGAACTGCAGGTGCTGCACAAGAACGCCTCCCGTCCCGTGACCATGAAGATAAAGCGCGACGCCATTCCGCTCATCAGCGTGAAATCCCGCGAGCTGGAACCGGGGTACTGGTGGATAAGGCTGACCCGTTTCAGCGGGCATACCTCGCAGGAGCTTGCCGAAGCCGTCGCCAAGGCGAGAGCCAAAGGGGAAATCAAGGGCATCGTGCTCGATTTGCGCAACAACCCCGGCGGCCTTCTGGACCAGAGCATCGAGGTGGCGGACCTCTTCCTGAAGGACGGCGTCATCGTGTCCATGCGCGGACGCGACGCCTCTTCCGAGCGCACGTTCAAGGCTCATGCCCAGCCTGAGGACGTGGACTGCTCCATGGTGGTGCTGGTCAATTCCGGCTCCGCCTCGGCTTCCGAAATCGTGGCGGGCGCGCTGCACGACCAGAAGCGGGCGCTCATTCTCGGCGAGCGCACCTTCGGCAAGGGCTCCGTGCAGAACCTCATTCCGCTGGCGGACGGAGCCGGGCTCAAGCTCACCGTGGCCCGCTACTACACGCCGTCGGGCAAGTCCATCCAGGCGGAGGGCATTACGCCCGATTTCGAGATTGCCTGGGAAGCTCCTCGCGAGACCGAGGCTGAACCCGCCTTCATGCTTCGCGAGAAGGATTTGCGCGGTCATCTGGAGCAGAAGGACGAGAAGAAGGAAGACAAGAGCAGGGAAGAAAAGTCCGGCGAGGCCGAGGACGTGGCGGCCATGCTCGCCCGCGACAATCAGCTTCGCCTTGCGCTGCAGTTCGTCAAGACGCTGCCTGTCCTGAAATCCCTGCAGAACTGATTTGAAAAAAGCCTCCGGGGCGCTCTTGGCAGGCCGGCCGAGGTCGGACTGCAACGGTCGCGGATGGGTCGGTCGATGTTCCGTCCGATGCCGGGGGATATCCATGAAAAATGGGGCGGGCGCCGTTCATCCCGCCATGCCCCGTAACGCCAGGACGGAGGAATCCATGCTTCAGAGAACCCTTTCCATCATTAAGCCCGACGCCGTGGCCCGCAACCTTCAGGGCGAGATTCTCGCCATGATTCAGAAGAGCGGTCTGCGCATCGTGGCCATGAAAATGATTCGCCTTACCCGTGCTCAGGCGGAAGCGTTCTACGAAGTGCACAAGGAACGCCCGTTCTACGGCGAACTGGTGGAATACATGATTTCCGGTCCCGTGGTCTGCTCCGTGCTGGAAGGTGAGGACGCCATTGCCTCCTATCGTGCGCTCATGGGCGCCACCAATCCCGCGAACGCCGCCGAGGGCACCATCCGCAAGCTTTACGCTGAAAGCGTGCAGGCCAACGCCGTGCACGGTTCCGACGCTCCCGAAACCGCGGCCAGGGAAGTGGCGTTCTTCTTCAGCCAGACGGAAATCGTGGGCTGAGCCATGAAAGTAGTGGGCTGCATAGGCTGCGGCAACATGGGCGGCGGCGTGCTGAAGGGGCTTGTGGCCCACGAAGGCTTTACGCTGCTCGGCCATGACCATACCCGCGCCAAGGTGGAAGTCATAGCGGCCGAAGGGCGCAGCGTATCCTTTGTGGATACGCCCCTTGAGCTGGCGCGCAGGGCCGACATCATCATTCTGGCGGTGAAGCCCTATCAGATGGAGGCCATGCTGGAGGAAATCCGTCCTGCTCTGGACGGTTCCAAGGTCGTCGTCTCCCTGGCCGCCGCGTTTTCTCAGGAAAAACTTCGCCGGGGCGTGGAAGAGCGCTGCCCCGTGGTCCGCTGCATGCCGAATCTTCCGGTCATCGTGGGCAGAGGGGTGTTCGCTCTTTGTCTGGATGACCCGGCCCTGAATGCCGCCGCCGGGCAGGAGCTTCTTGACATATTCCGGCTTATGGGCATGGCCGTGGCTCTTCCTGAAGCGCAGTTTCCCGCCTTCTCCTCCCTTGTGGGCTGCGGCCCGGCCTTTGTGCTGCTTTTCATGGAAGGGCTGCTCAATGCGGGCATCACCATGGGGCTGAAGGCTCCCGTGGCGGCCGAGCTCATTTCGGCCATGGTGGAAGGCACGGCCCGCCTCGCTCTGGAAAGCGGCGAGAGCTTTGCCGACTTGCGCGTCAGAGTCTGTTCGCCTTCCGGAACGACGATTCGGGGCGTCAACCACATGGAGCGCTGCGCCGTCCCCGGTCATGTGACCGATGCGGTGCTGGAAGCCCTTCGGCGTGACCAGGAAATGGCTGTCGGAAACTGACGTCTCTTTGGAAGTTCCGTCATGACGTGCCGGGCTGTCCGGTTTTCGCCGGGCGGACTTCCGTGAAAGACGTTTTTTCAGCAAATGACGTGTTCAAGGTCGCCGTCTCCCGGTCCGGGCTTTCCGGGTCGGAAGACGGCCCTTTTACTTCCTTTGTGCCTTCGGTGTCAGTCGCCGATGTGCAGGAAACTACGGGAGTGCCGGAGTAGGGCGCTCCCTGCCGAGGTTGTCCATGCAGATGCCCGACAGACGCATGTTCTTCCAGATTAACTGGGGACTCGTGCTTATCACGATGCTGCTTTTCGCCGTAGGCATGGTGAACCTGTACTCCGCGAGCGGTTCGCGCATCGAAGGCGGCTTCGTGCTTTCGCCCTTCTATCAGCGTCAGATGGTCTGGGGGCTTATCGGCCTCGCCGTCATGGTGATGTGCATGCTCATCGACTACCGGCGTATTGAGCGTCTGGCCGTACCGTGCTACATCGTCGTGCTTTTTTTGTTGATGCTCGTACCCATCATCGGCAAGACGGTCTATGGGGCAAAACGTTGGATTGACCTCGGGGTCATGAATCTTCAGCCCAGCGAGCTGGCCAAGTTCGCCGTGCTCATGATGGGCGCAAAGGCATTGTGCCGTGACGGCGAGTCCCTGGGCTGGAAACGGCTCGCCCAGGTACTTTCCATCGGCGTCGTTCCCTTTCTTTTCATTGCCAAGCAGCCGGACCTCGGTTCCGGGCTCACGGTACTGGTGCTGCTCGGCGGCATGGTGCTTTTTCACGGGGTGAAGTGGCGGGTGCTGCGCGTATGCCTGGTGGTGATTCCGCTTGTCATGCCGCTCGGCTGGTTCGTCTTGCACGACTATCAGCAGGAGCGCATTCTCACGTTTCTCGACCCTACTCGGGACCCGAGAGGGGCGGGGTATCACATCATCCAGTCGCAGATAGCCATCGGCTCGGGTGAGATGTTCGGCAAGGGCTTTCTTGCCGGAACGCAGAGTCAGCTCCGTTTTCTGCCGGAAAAGCATACCGACTTCGCCATAGCCGTGCTCGGTGAGGAGTGGGGCTTTGCCGGATGCATGGGCCTTGTCACGCTGTTCTGCTTTTTCCTCATGACCATGTACAGTACCGTGAGAGACGCCAAGGACCGCTTCGGCAGCACGCTGGCGGCGGGCATTTTTTTCTATTTCTTCTGGCAGATTATCGTGAACATCGGCATGGTGGTGGGGCTCATGCCCGTGGTGGGCATGCCTTTGCCCTTCATCAGCTACGGAGGCACGGCGCTGGTGGTCAACTGTGCGCTGGTGGGAATCGTGCTCAGCATTTCCATGAGGCGCTTCGTGTTCAAAAGCTGAGAGGCTGGGCTTCAGACGTGAAAATTACAGGAAGGCTGTGTCGGACACTGTTCCGGCACAGCCTCTCTGTTTTTCCGGCGACTTTTCAGAGCCCCGCGACCGAAAGGAGAAGGCGGAAAGGGGAAAACAGTCGTGCCCGGATTTCGGCAGAGGCAATATTCCGTACTTGCCTGAAGTGCTGATTTTCCACAATGGATTGAAGCCCCGTCGTTTCCGACTTGAAGCAGCCCGCGGGACGCTTTTCGGAGGACTGAGAATCCCTCCATGAAGTATGAAGAGCCGCTCCTTCATGGAGTCCGCAGAGGGGAGGCCGTTTGGGGCCGCACGGTCAGGATAGAGGGAAGCGAGAGGCTGGACTTTCTGTTCCACTTATGCGTGCCGTGGAAGCGGGCGCGAATTGTTTCCGCAGTACGCTGTGAGGCGGCTTTACAGGGAGGCTCAACCAAAAGTCTGTTCAGGCATGCATTGCCGAACTTTCCTTTCTATATGGTGATTGTACTCATCGACGCAGAACCGTAACGGATGTTCGAAAGATTCCGTTTCACAAAATAAGCAGCAGGCTCAGTTGGCGCTCCTGTAGTCATGGACCTGTAGCACAGCTCTTTATCAGAGGTCCATTTTTATCGTTTAGGAGAGGGGAAGGGGCGCTTCTGTTTCTGGTTCGCAGTATTTTGAATGGATGGTTCTTATAATGAAATGAATTTTGCAACGCACCTGACTATCTCCCCGTCAAAAGAACGGTGTTTTTCTTTCAAAGCGTGGGAGCAGGTTACCGATGGACAGGATGGGCGAGAAGGGTGTCAGTTTCTGACAATCCCTTACGGGCAGGAGGCCGTGGGAACGCCGTTTCGCCGGGGGGTAACGGCGCGGAAGAATTGCCGGAAGGCCGGATGGTGATGTCACCTGTACTGCTGGCAGGGAGGGAGCGACGTACCGGAGAATGGAAAGCTGCACCTCTTCCCGGCGTACGGAATGGAGTCGAAAAAGGAAGAGAAGGAAGCGCTCTGTTCTTTTCAGGCTTTTTTATATCGTGAAAAAAAGAGTTAATAGTTTTTTATTTATTTTTTTCCTGCTTCAAATCCGTTGATGACTGACGGGCGATGGAAGCCGTCCGGGTATTTTTTTTCTTTTTTTTCGTGATTTTTTTCAAAAGAAAGAGGCTTTCCGGTAGGATATGAGAAAGTCCCCGGCTTTGTCACTTTTTGTGCAAGAGATGACTCGGAACCTCTTTATTTCTTGGAAAAAAACTCGCCCGGCTTTGACAAAGAATTAAAAACGGAGTACTCAAAAAAATGATTCTACTCCCAATAATTCAGGAGCGCAGAACTTTGGGGGCTTAGAATACATGACGGTAGAGTGGCCCCTTTTTACAGCTTCGGTTGGAGGTTCTCGGAATGATCAATATCGACATAACCCTCCTGATTCAGGTGGTGAACTTTCTGGTTGCGCTCGCAATCATAAATTACCTGATTATTCGTCCTGTGCGGGGCGTCATCGCTCGTCGCCGCGCCCAGAATGATGCGTTGAGAGGTGATGCCGATGCCCTTGAGGGCGAGGCCGGTCTCAAGATGGAAGGTTATACTGCCCGCATCGAAAAGGTCCGCGCGGAAGTGTCCGCCATGCGCAGAAGCATGAAGGAATCCGCAGAGGCGGCAGCCCAGGCCAGGGTGAACGAGGCGAGTGATGAGGCCCGCTCCATCCATCGCGCCGCCGCCGAGCGTATCCGCGAGGAAAGCGTGCAGGCTCGGAGCGAACTTGACGGAAGGGTGGGCGATTTCGTTCAGGTTGCCCTTAAGTCCATGCTTGGATAGCATCGCAGCAAGGAGTACGGCGTGCAAAGAATCTATGGTATAGTGACGGCCTGCGCTCTGGTTCTGATATCCTGCCAGTTCGCGTCCGCGAGCGACGGGCACTCCCTGCCGTGGGGTGACTTTCTGCTCCGCGTGATAAATGCCGCCATCTTCGTCGGTATTATCTGGTACGCGGCGGGCAAGATCATCAAAAAGTTTTTCACGGGGCGCCGTGAGGAAATCGTTCAGGAAATGGACGATTTGGCCAAGCGTAAAGAGCGGGCCGAAGCCCGGCTTGCCGAAGTCGAACGTCAGATAGCCGACGTTGAGGCGGAATGCGCAAAGCTCCTTGAGGAAGGTCGCGCCCAGGCGGAACGCGTGAGCGCCGCCATCGTGGCCGAAGCCGGGAAGCAGGCCGCCCACATCGTGGAGCAGGCGAAAGCCGGCGCGGAACAGGAAGGTAAGGCTGAACTTGAAGCCATTCGCGAACGCATGGCCGAGACCATCGTCGCTGAGGTGGAAAAGAGCCTTATCCGGCAGCTGGATGCCAAGACGCATCAGAAACTGATCGACAAATCGTTGACCAAGGTGGTGCTGCAGTGATCGGCAATGTTGTGTCCCGGCGCTATGCCGCCGCGCTTTTTTCCATAGGAAAAGAGGCGGGCATGGCGGAATTGGAACGCTATGGGGCGTCTCTGAGTGCTTTGGGCGAGGCTGTGGAAAAGACTCCCCGTCTGGCGGAAGCTTTTCGCAATCCCGTCCTCTCCACGGAGGAGAAGAAGAAAGTGGCGCTGTCCCTGCTGGATGTGGCGGGCGGCGGTGCTATGGAACAACGTTTTTGTGCGCTGCTGGCCGATAAGGACCGGCTGCCGCTGCTTCCCGCCATCGCGGCGGATTTTTCGGCCATGCTTGACGAGGCCCGCGGCATTTCACGCGGCGTCGTCACCACGGCCGTGGAGCTGGATGAGGCGCGCAAGGACAGCATCAGAACGAAGTTGGAATCGCAGACAGAGCGCAAGCTTGAGCTTGAATACGTCGTTGACCCTTCCATCATCGGTGGCATCGTCTTCCGTGTGGGGGACAAGGTTTACGACGCAAGCCTGCGTGCGCAGCTCGACAACCTCAGGGAATCCATCAAGAGGGGTGAGTAGGCCATGCACATCAAGGCTGAAGAGATCGGAAAGATCATCGAGGAGCAGATCCGCAACTACGACCAGCACGTGGAAATGAGCGAGACTGGCACCGTCATGTACGTGGGCGACGG
>CALUPQ010000053.1 GCA_944322695.1 uncultured Mailhella sp.
GGTATCCGAATCCGCGCTTTCCGTCCGCAGGGGAGGGGGAGTTCCCATTCCCACAAGCTGCATCACGTCCCCTTCCGCGCGCTTTCCGTCCTCAGGGGCGAGTTCCTCTCTCCAGAACGCACGGGGCCCGCATTGCCGTCTGAGAAGAGCTTCTTTGGGCTCCGGCGCAGGAGCAGTCAGGCCCTCGCAGCCCGGCAAGACGGACTTTCTCTCAAGAGCCCCTTGGACCTCTCCGCCCGGAAGGACGGACCTTCTCTCAAGAGCCATTTGGCCCTGCCGTCCGGGAGGAAGTTTCTCGCAGAGCGTCTTGATTTCGGGGGGGCCCCGACGTCCGGGAGGGGGACGCGCGGGCCGTGTCCCGACAGGGGCGTTCCTTCCGCGGCGGGACGAAGAAAGCCCCCGGAAGCGCCGGGGGCTTTTTCCTTGCTAACGCTGGGGCAGGTGCCGCTGAATGAGGCCGAGGAGAATCTTCATGTCGATGGGCTTGGCTATGTGGGCGTTCATGCCGCTGTCGAGCGCCTGCCTGATGTCTTCGGAAAAGGCGTCCGCGGTCATGGCGAAAATGGGAACGGTTTTGGCGTCGGCCCTGTTCATGGCGCGTATGGTCCGGGTGGCCTCGTAGCCGTCCATTTCCGGCATGCGCACGTCCATGAGCACGAGGTCGTAGTGGCCTTCGGGCGATTTCTGGAACATTTCCGTGCAGATGCGGCCGTTTTCCGCCCAGTCCATCTGGAAGCCGTGTTCCTTGAGCAGGGCGTTCGCGATTTCCCAGTTGAGCTCGTTGTCTTCGGCGATGAGGATGCGGCGGCCCTTCCATTGTTCGCCGCCCTCGCCGTCCTTTTCCGTGTCCGAGCTTCCGGCGAGGTGCCTGAGGCCGTGGTAGAGGGTGGACTTGAAGAGCGGCTTGGAAAGGAAGCCGGAAATGCCCGCCCTGCGGGCCTCTTCCTCCACGTCGCTCCAGTCGTAGGCGGACATGAGCAGCACGGGCACTTCGTTGCCGAGCACGCTGCGCAGCTGGACGGCGGTTTCCACGCCGGTCATTTCCGGCATCTGCATGTCGAGCAGCACGACGTGGTAGTCCTGCCCCTGTTCGTGGTGCCTTCTGGCCATTTCCACGGCTTCTTTGCCGCTCAGGGTCCACTGGGCGTGCATGCCCATGTCCTCCAGCGAGGCCGCGGCGCTGCGGCACAGGTCCTCGTCGTCGTCCACCACCAGGGCGTTCCAGCCGGGAAGCTCCAGCTTTTCCTGTGGGCCGTGGCCCCTGCCCAAATCCAGCGTGATGTGGAAGCGCGTTCCCTTGTCCACCTCGCTTTCCAGCTCGATGGTGCCGCCCATCTGGTCCACGATGTACTTCATGATGGACATTCCGAGCCCCGTGCCTTCGCTGCGCTGCACGCGGGCGTCATCCTCGCGGGAAAAGGCTTCGTATATTTTCTTCTGAAATTCCGGGGTCATGCCCTTGCCCGTGTCCTGCACCTCGATGTGGGTGCGCACGAAGTTCTCGCCGCGGGGGGAGGGTTCCTGGAAGAGGCGCAGCTGTATGGAGCCTCCCGCGGGGGTGAACTTGAGGGCGTTGGAGAGCAGGTTCAGCATGACCTGCCCGAGGCGCACGCCGTCGGAATGGACGTTCTCCGTGATGATGTCGTGTATGCTGATGCTGAACTGCTGCCTTTTGGCCTTCACGAGCGGCTGCACCACGCCCACCATCTGGTCCACGACGTCGCGCAGGGACACGTCGTCCATGTTCAGCGTGAGCTTGCCGTGTTCGATTTTCGACATGTCCAGAATGTCGTTGATGAGTCCCAGAAGGTGACGGCTGGCCAGCGTGATTTTGCGCAGGCAGTCCTGCACCACGGCGGTGTTGCCGGGGTTCGAGGTGGCCACGGCCGTCATGCCCACGATGGCGTTCATGGGAGTGCGTATGTCGTGGCTCATGTTGGAAAGAAAGTCGCTCTTGGCGTGGCTTGCCCGGTCGGCCTCGTCCCTGGCCTTCTTGAGCTCGGCAATCTGCCTTCTGGAAAAACGGGAATAGAAGAAGAACAGGGCCAGTATGGGCAGCGGCAGCAGAAGGCCCGCTCCCACGGCGGTGTAGATGCGCCGGTTCCACAGGCTGGAGATGATGCTGTCGAAGGAGCCCTGCGGCATCACCGTCACGAGGTACCACGGCGAATGGGGCAGCGGAGAGCAGTGGACGTAGAGCCGCTCCCCGTTCACTTTCATGAAGAAGGAGTGCTCCAGTCCCTTTTCCAGGTTCGCCTTCATGGCGTTGACGATGTCGTCGGCGCTTTTCTGCAGGAAGACGCCATGGGCGCGCATCCAGTCGTAGAGGTTGTTCTCCTTGACCGACACGTCGCGCAGCACGAAGCTGCCGTCCGGGCGGATAATCTGGGAATAGAGCTGCGTCTCGTCGAGGTCCATGGAGAGCGAGCGGTGGATGTATTCCATGGGCAGACCGGCCACGAGGGCCGTGCCGGTGCCGCCGTTGCGCATGGGATAGCCCCTGGAGCCGGCACGGGACACGGGCACGCCCATGAGGAGCATCCTGCGGCCGGAAGCCGTGACGGCCGAAGCCACGTAGCCTTCACCGGAGTTCAGTTTGCGGATGAAGGTGTCCCTGGTGTCGTTGTTTTCCGCGAACACGTCCTCGCCGGTGATGATGTCCGCGTTGCCCGCGGTGTCGTACAGGGCGAGGTAGGTGAATTTCTGCAGCAGCGCCCCGGCGGCGAGCCTTTCGCGCATGGCTTCCCCGTAAACGCTCACGCTGTCCGGCGGCGTGCCGGACACGATGCTTCTCACCTGTTCCAGCTTGAGGTCGATGATGGAGCTGAAATGCAGGCGCATCTGGAAGTTGACCGCGTTGATGTAGATGTCGCTGAGCGCGCTGCTGGCCAGCACGCCCTGATGCAGCATGGAGATGGTGCTCCTTACGAAGATGCCGATGCAGAACGCGGCGCAGATGACGCTGGCAAGGAAGAAGCGTGGTGTTTCCTTTTTCATGAGCCGTCCTGAAGGGGAAGATTATGACTGCGGCGGCCTTCCGGCCTGCTTCGCGAGGTTGGTCAGCATTCTGAAAAGAAGCCGGAAGTCTATGGGCTTGGCTATGTGCACGTTCATGCCCGCGGCGGCGGTGGCGGCGATGTCCTCGGCAAAGGCGTTGGCCGTCACCGCAATGATGGGCACGCTTGGCGCGTCCGGCCTGTCCATGGCGCGGATGTGCTTTGCGGCCTCGCAGCCGTCCATTTCCGGCATCTGCATGTCCATGAGCACGGCGTGGAAGAAGAAGGGCGAGGACGCGGCGAACTGCTCCACGGCCTCGAGCCCGTTCCACGCCTGCGTGACCTCCATGCCGTTCATGGAGAGCATTTCCGCGGCGAGCTCCATGTTCACCATGTTGTCCTCGGCAAGCAGGATGCGCATGCCGCGCAGGGCGTCCATGTCGGGCTCGGCCGGCGGGGGCGTCTCCTTCTTCTTTTCCGGCTTGGCCGCGGCGAAGGGCAGGACCACGGTGAAGGTGCTGCCCCTGCCGAGCTCGCTTTCCACGCGGATTTCCCCGTTCATCTGCTCCACGAGGCTCTTGGCTATGGGCATGCCGAGGCCGGTGCCGGCCACGTGCCTGGCGCTGAAGCGCGTTTCCCTTGTGTAGGGCTCGAACAGGTGAGGGAGGAATTCTTCGGAAATGCCCGTGCCGGTGTCGGAGACCTCTATCTTGTACTTGAGCACGCCTCCCATCTCCACGGGCGAGACGGAAACCGACACCGTGTCCCCCCGCGAAGTGAACTTGAAGGCGTTGGAGAGCAGGTTGTTCATGAGCTGGGACAGACGCAGGGGGTCGGCCATGACCCAGGTGCTTTCGATGTCCATGTTCACGCGAAAGTCCTTGTCTTCCATCTCCGCCTGCACGACGTAGGGGTCGAGACATTCGGAAAGACAGCTCCTGAGTTCGAGCTCGCGGTTGTTCAGCGCGAGCTTTCCCTGCGCCATGCGCGACATGTTCAGGATGTCGTCGATGAGGCTTTTGAGCTGCTTTGCGGAAAAGCGTATTTTTTCCAGGTAGTTTTCGGCCTGCGCCCTGTCGTCGAGCTTTCTTGAGAGAAGCTCGGACATGCCGATGATGGCGTTGACCGGGGTGCGCATGTCGTGGGACATGCTGCTGAAGAAGGCCTGCTTGGCCTTTTCGCTGCGCTGGGCGCTTTCCAGCGAATCCTGAAGCAGTTTTCTTTCCTGGAGTTGGCGCTGCATTTCCTGCTCCACCTCGCGGAAGCAGAGCACCACCTCCTCGGGCACGAGGGTCCTGTCGAACAGCACGTGCACGCTGAACCAGCGGTATTCCCCGTCGCAGAGACGGCGGAACTCGCCGCCGAAGTCGTTCACCCTGCGCGCCACGAGGGAGCGGATGCTCTCGCAGGAGAAGTTCCTCTCATATTCTTCGCGGGTGCCCGGCTCGATGTCCGAGGCGATGTCGCGCAGAAGGTCGTCGTAGCAGCCGGAGAGCGGCAGCTTTCCGCCGACGTCGTCGGGGCGCTTGATGGTTTCGTAGGTGTTGTTCGTGAAGTTCACGCGGTAGAGCGCGTAATAGGAGTTGCCGAGCACGCGCACGGTTTCGTTGATGCGCCCGAGCCTGGCGTTCTCGCGCACGAAGCGCAGCGAATAGAACACGAGCAGCACGAAGAAGACCCCGGTGGCGAGGGCGAAGAGGCCGCACAGCAGATTCATCTGCTTCAGAATATCGGCATAGGGAACCGTGAGTATGACGTACCAGCCGTTGGAGACGGGCGAGTAGTAAACGGCCCTCTTTTGTCCCTCGAGGTCGAGAATGTGGGAGTCGTAGCTTTCGAAGTCCCCGTTTCTGATGCCGCGCACAAGCCTTTCCGCGTAACTTTTCACCAGCCCGTCGGGAAAGTCCGTCGAGGTATGGCGGTAGAGCAGGGTGCCTTTCGCGTCGCACAGGAAAAAGGAGTCGTCGGACTCGTAATCTTCGGGCAGAAGCTCGAAATGGAAGTTGTGGGAGAAGATGTCGAAGGCGATGACGCTGTCGGACATTTGGCAGCGGCGTGCCGCGGTAATCACGGGTTCTCCGGTGAGAATGTCGTTGTACACGCCGCTGAAAACGGTCTTTCCCGGCTGCTCCATGGCCCTGCGGTACCACCCGCGGTCCTCGGGCCGCCACCTCGTCAGCTCCGACAGGCCGTTTCTGGTCAGCACCATGTCGTTCAGAACGATGTAGGGCCGGACCATGTCCTTGCCGAGCACGAGCTGGAGCCTGTCGAAGAAGATGCTCATGTACTGCGCCATGTACTTTTCGTCGCCTTCCTGCAGCCGCGTGTCCGTGGAGGCCGCGCCGAAGGCGAGCAGCGTTTCATAGACGGAGAGCCTGTTCTTCTCCTCGGCGGCGTAGTTGCTGGCCGTGGTCATGCCCGTGCTTCTGGCGTTCTTCAGAAGCACGTCGCGGAAGATGTACATCCCCGTTCCGCACAGAACGACCACCATCAGAAACAGCACGATGTTGAAATAGATTCCGTAGGGAAAGAGTCTGGAGCGCATGACGTCCTCGTTGAAGGGACATGAATGAAGAGCCTGCCGAAACGGAAGGCCGGCGGGCTTCCGGTCGCCTGCGGCGCGCCGCAGGCCAAGAGAGGGGGAAGGGTCAGGCCAGGCCTTCCACGGCGCGGAGGGCGGCGGCGTGGGCGCTTTCGATGTCGGGCATCAGCGCCTGCGCGGCGGCGCGGTCGCCTGCGCGAAGACTGTGCACCTGCTTTTCCAGCAGGGGAAAGAGCACCCCGAGCGAAAGGTTGCCGGCTACGCCCTTGAGCGTGTGCGAGGCTTCCACGGCAGCGGCGTCGTCGCCTTTTTCCATGGCTTCGCAGAGTTTCGCGAAGGAGGCGTCCGCGGGAAACTTCTTCAGCAGGCGGAGCATGAGGGCCTCGTTGCCCATGCAGCGCTCAAGCAGGCTGTCCACGCCGATGCCGCCTTTCTCCAGCATGTCCTTCGTCTGACTATCCATGGCTGTTCTCCTTGTCGTTGTGCCCGCCTTCGTGGTCGTAAAGCCTGGCGAGCTCGTCTTCCACGGCGAAGAAGCGGTCCAGAAGCCGGGGGTTGAACACGCCGCATTCGTTGTCGCGTATCATGCGCAGGGCCTCCTCGCGGGGGATGGGCTTCTTGTAGCAGCGCCTGTTCACCAGCGCGTCGTACACGTCCGCCAGGGAGACTATCTGCGCCCAGATGGAAATCTCGTCTCCCTTCAGGCCGTCGGGATAGCCGCGGCCGTCCCACCTTTCGTGGTGGTGGCGGGCTATGTCATAGGCATAATGGTAGGATTCGTGTTCGCGCAACTGGGGTATTTTCTGAAGCATCTCCGCCCCGCGGACGGTATGCGTCTTGATGATTTCGAATTCCTCGGGGGTGAGCCTGCCGGGCTTGTTCAGAATGGAATCGGGAATGGCAATCTTGCCCACGTCGTGCATGATGGAGGCGAGCGCGATGTGCCTTATGTCCTCTCTTGAGAGGCCCTCGCCCAAATCGGTGCGAAGGAGCAGAAATTCCGTGATGTCGTGTATGCGGCGGACGTGTTCGCCCGATTCGCCGCTGCGGAATTCGATGGCCGTGGAGAGGGCTTCTATCATGCCCTCGTTGAGCTTGATGATTTTCCGGGCCTGCATGAGCAGTTCCGACTGCTGCTCCTGCACCTTGTCGCCGAGAATCCTTCTTGCGCGGAAAAGCTCCACCACGGAGTTCACCCGCCGCAGAACGATGTACGGCACCACGGGCTTGATGATGACGTCCATGACGCCGAGCTCGTAGGCCTCCCTCGTGACGTCGTCGTTGGTCTCCGCGGTGATGAGAAAGACCGGAATCCTGTCCATGAAGCCCAGGGAGTTCAGGTGCCGCAGCACTTCGATGCCGTTCATTTCGGGCATGACCACGTCGAGCAGGATGGCGCAGTACTTTTCCGGCGCTCCGAGCACGGCGGCGAGGCCGACTTTGCCGTTCTCCGCCTGTTCCGCCGGATAGTAGGGCTCGAAGATGGCTTCAAGAAGCTCGCGATTGATGTCGCTGTCGTCGACGATAAGCAGGGTGCCGGAAGGCTCCTGCCCGGAAAATTGTTGCATGGCTCTCCTCTGTATGCCGGAAGTTCCGGCGACGGGCGCGGCGCCCCGCGTCGTCTCCCCTCTTATACCCCCGGCCGGGTGATTTGTCATGGAAAAACATGCCTGTCGGACGGGGTGGGGCCGAGGGCGTCGCGCCGCCGTCCTTTCCGCTTCCGGAGCGCTTTTTCCGGAAAAGTCGGTCTTTCGGCCCGCCGTGAGAGGCGATATTTTTTTCGCTCCCCGCCGGCAAAGGAGGGGCGGACGGGGCGAGGCGGGCGGAAGAGAGGAGGGGCGCATTATAACCTGCAGTCATGCCGGGGAAAAGCCCGGCGGTCCGGCTTGACTTCCCTTCCCGTGAAAGGATAAGGAAACGGAAATCATCCCGACGGACTGTCATCGGACGCCATCATGCAAAGCCCACCTCCCCATTCCGTATATACGCTGCCCGAGATTTATGAGGAAGCGAAGATTCTTCGCAGGACTTTTGCGACGGTCCGCCTTGTTTCCCCCTCCGGGCACCGTGCGTTCCGCATAGAATCCTCGGGGCTTGCGCCCGAAGGCTGCTGTCACAGCATTTGGGGCAGGGCGCACCCTTGCGACTACTGTCTTTCGCGTCACGTGCTGGCCACGCACGGCACGGGCATGAAGATGGAGATGGTGGACGGACGGGCCTTTCTCGTGCTCGCCCGTTTCATTTTGCTGGAAGGGCAGGCGTTTTCCCTGGAAATGGTTTCGGAGGTGAGCGGGTTTTTCGGCTTCGAGCGCGAAGGAAAGGTGCTCGGCGAAATATCCCGCCTGCAGCGGGAGAACTCCCGCCTCATGCGCGACCAGCTCACGGGCTGCTACAGCCGCCACTACCTGAACGAGCACTTCCGCCACTACGTGCGCGAGGCCGGGCAGCGCGGTCAGGAACTTTGCGTGGCGCTGTTCGACATGGACAACTTCAAGGACATCAACGACAGATACGGCCACGCCACCGGCGACGACGTGCTCAAGAGCTGCTGCCGCTTCTGGCTGAAGTTCTTCGACGTGCCGGGCCGGAGCTTCGTGACCCGCTACGGCGGGGACGAGTTCGTCATCATCTCCCTTGAGGATGACTACGAGGACTTCTGCTACCGCGTCGTCCACCTGGCCGACTCCATGCGCAGGACCATCGTGCTGCACGACGGCGGCACCGTTCCCTTCTCCTTCACCATGGGCTGCGCCGCCCTCGGGGAAATGGGCTCCGTGAAGGAGTCCGTCCTGTGGGATGAGCTCTTCGCCCTTGCGGACGCGCGCATGTACCACGGCAAGAACGCGGGCAGAAGCTGCATCGTCACCGGGCCGGACAAGGTGTTCCATGCCGGGCGGAGCGATGCTTCCGCCGACGTCGTGCTGCCGGTCGTGGACGAGTCCGCGAACGCCTCTTTCTCCATCTGACGCCTCCGGGCCTTTGCGCCTGTTTTTCCGGGAGGGACGCTTTTCCCCCGGAGCTTCGCTGTCTTGCCCCCTGCGTCCGTTTTTCCCCTCCGGTGCTGGTCTTCCCTCACCAGCAACCACAGAAACGCCGCAACGATACGTTTTTCCCTCCTGCGCTGGTCTTCCCCCGGCGCCGCGTTTTTCCATGCTTCCCTGAGTTCAACGGTCTTTCATTCCCTTGGGCGTCCGTCCTCCCCCCCCCTGAAGCCCGTTCCCGCTCTTTGACGCCGCCCCCTCCGCCGCGGGAGTCCGCTTCCTTCCTTCGGGGCGCACGTTTTCTTCCCTCCGGCCGCGTTTTCCATGATTCCGGGGCCTTCGCTGTTCCGGTGCGTCACGCTGTCTTTCGTTCTTCCCCGGGCGTCACGCGGCATTCGTTTCCCCCTCGGGCTCCCGTTCACTTTCGATTCCCCTTTTTTCGCTTTCCCGGCTCACGCCTTCCTTTCCTCCTTCCTCCGGGAGCGCCTTCGCCCGTGCCGCCCCCGGAGAGGTATTTTTTCCACAAGTCCCTGCGGCCCCTGTGCCGCGCTGTTTGCGCCTGCTACGCTCTCTTCAAAAAAAGGGAGCGTTTTTTTATGGGCGATTTTCAGAAGGCGCACGCCTTCACGTCCCGCTGGGAAGGCGGGTACGTCAGTCATGAGGCGGACGAGGGCGGGGCGACGAACTTCGGCGTGTCCCTGCGTTTTCTTCGCGCGCTCGGCGCGGACGGGGGAGACATCGACGGCGACGGCGACATCGACGCGGACGACGTGCGCGCCCTCACGAAAAAGGACGCCGCAGAGCTCATGCGGCGCGAATTCTGGGACGCGCTGGGTCTTGACGGCGTGAAGCCCCTCTGCGCCGCGGTGGTTTACGACACGGCCGTGAACATGGGGCCCGTCTTTGCCAGAAGGGCGGCGCAGCAGGCCCTCGGCGTGAAGGCCGACGGCGTGTGGGGCCCCGTGACGCGCGCGGCCCTTGCCACCTGCGACGACAGAAAGACGGCCGCGGCCATGTGCCACGTCCGCCGCGCAAGGTACGTGGCCCTTGCCCGGGAGAAGCCGGCGCTCGCCGTGTTTCTCAG
>CALUPQ010000054.1 GCA_944322695.1 uncultured Mailhella sp.
GAGGAAAGTAGCGTTTGATACGAGCAATCTGTTCATGAGAAAGATAAAAAAGTTCTTTCATGGCATCCTCCCTATGCCGACAATAAGAACTTCTTACCCTTTTGGCAACTAATGAGTCCTGAGCCTAAATTATTCTTCCATGGGAAAGTTGTTTTATGATATCCAATAAAGAGGAACAATAGACCTACTACTATCAGTAGAATGTCAATAAATGCCAGCTGCCATGGGCCGTGCAGCAGGGTACAATTCAGAGCAAGTCCTCCCGTCATGCCGTTGATGACAGGGAGCAGAATAAAAAGCAGGCCTCCGGCGAGAAGCTGCACTCTTCTTGCCGTCTGCTTCCTCCATAGTGCATGTACGGCGCTTAGGCCCCAGGCCAGAAAAAAGGCCGAGCTTTCAAGATGTATTCTTTCTGGAGCGTCGCTTCCGATAAGCCTGCCGACAAGGAAGTAGCATCCCACAGCGAGAGGCAGACCGGCAAGAAAGACGGTGTTGAGCAGCGTTACGACACGGCTGGATAGAGAAAGTTTTTTCTCCTGTCTTTTTTCACGGAAAAGAAGACCAGCCGCCATCATTCCGACACTGAGCATGCCGAACAGAAACAGAACCGTGCGCATGGCAGGAGAGGCGAAGCGCCCGAGGTGCAGTGCGGTTGCACCATACCACAAGGCTTTGACACCGGACATGTCTTTCTTTCCGGATTCTGTCAGTTCTCCATATCCGTCATGAATATCCAGCGTCAGTCTTTGCGGGGCTGCGCGTCCGGCAAGATCGGTACTTCTGGCCTGAACCGCCTGGATGGACGTTATACCGCCGTTTTTCCAGGTCAGGATTATCTCACCGGCCCCCGTTCCGGGCCAGAGTTTTTCCGCCTTTCCCAGAAGGGCGGCAGGGTCAGGGATATGAGGCAGGGATTCGCCGAGCATATCGACGGACATGGGGCTACCTGCAGACGCCTGGGGAGAATATGCGCCCATGCCCTTTGTCTCCCTCATGAATTCTCTGCTGTTTTGCGCATAGCGCTCCTGGAGAAGGGAAGGCAGTACTCCCTGTGCCGTCAGAAACAGACCGGACAGGCAGAAAAGAAGAACGAATGGGAGTGTGATTCCTCCGGCAATGCAATGAGTGTCGTGCCATGCCAGGATGGCCGGACGTTTCCGGAAGAGGAAAAAATCCCTGAAAAAATGACGCCGTGCCAGAACACCGTTCACGGTGACGGCAAGCAGCAGAAGGGTAGCTGCGCCTACCAGAAATCGTCCCGTATGTCTGTCCATGCCGAAAAGGTCGACGTGCAGTCGGTAAAGAAAGGTGCCGCCGCCTGTAGGCCGTGGTGTCAGTATTGTTTGTGTGGAACAGTCAAAGGGCAGAGTATGGGCGCCCGGGCGTGCCCCAACGTCGTTTTTTGAGGCCCATCGGATGGACGGTACAGGGGTACGCTCTCCTGGAAGAGAGACGGTCCACATGTCGGCCTCCGGGGCTTTTTCTGCAAGAAGAGCAAGACCGGTACGAGCGGCCTTCACCTTGTCATCAAGGGACGTACTCAGCGCCGCACGGTGTGTTTCCGGCTGCATCCAGAAGGTGATTTCACTTCTGTAGAGCGCTATGGAACCCATGAGAAACAGAAATATGCCGACCCATCCAAGAAGAAGCCCGGAGAAGGAATGTATCTCATGCATGCCCTGGCGAAAAGAGACGGCGCGTTCCGACAGAAAGCGTCCTATGAGTCTGTGGCAGAGAAACACGAAACAGGGATAGAGGGTAAAACAGAGGATATAGGAAGTAACGGTCGCTTCAAACGCAGGATGGAACGATAAGCGCACAAGAAGATGCCCCAGAACCCATGTCATGGCATAGGCAAGGCCGAAGGCAAGAGTACATTGCAGCCATGGGGGTAGAGATATTGGAAAGCGAGTGGACATGGAATTCCCCATTATATAAAAAGAAGACTACCGGAAAGAAAAGTCTGCGGGCGTTGAGCGGCACCCGACGAAAGGAACAGACTTTCATCAGGTGCCGCAAATCCGCACGTTAATGGGCCGTGCTTTTAGAAGGTCTTGGATATCTTGAACCAGAAGCGGCGGCCGCTGTCGGCATAGGTATAGGTGGCGTCGTCCTTGTCGCGCATGTCGTTGAACAGGTTATAGACGACGGCGCTGAGTTTCAGCCCCTTGCTGGGTTCCCACGTCGCGCCTATGTCCGTGGTGAGCGTGGTATCTTCGTTGTAGTTCAACGAGCCGCCCTGTCCGAAGTTGGGATAGTATTCCTTGCCGCGATACTGCAACGTGGCGAAGGTGCTCAAGTTTTCGAGAGGCAGCCATTCCAGCGTCAGATTGGCCAGGTGCTTGGGCATGGCGACCAGAGGCTGACCGTTGAGGCCGTCGTATTTATGAAATTCGTACGGAAGGTTGGACGCCTTGCCGGTGATTTCCGAATGATTGTAGGTATAGTTTGCCTTGGCGGTGAGGGTATCGGTGAACTTGTAGGCCAGCGCGAACTCCAGTCCGTAAACCTCAGCACCGGTAATGTTGTAATAGGTGCTCAGTCCCACGCCGGTGAGCGGGTCGATGATGACGTTACCTTCTGCATCAAGAAGCCCGTTGGTACCGGTGTTGACGATTTTATCCTTGTAATCAGTATAGAAGGCGGTCACGCTGCCGCTCAGACGGGAATTATCGTAAAGCAGGCCGAGTTCATAGTTTACACTGGTTTCAGGGTCGAGGTCAGCATTGCCTCTGGTTATGCTGCCGCCTCTCTGGCTCATGCCGAACATGGGGTTTATCTGTACCAGCGTGGGAGATTTGAAGCCCCACGCCACGCCGCCTTTGAGCGTCCAGTCGGAAAGGAAGTTCCAGACGCCGTAGACGCGGGGAGACCAGTGATCGCCGAATTCGGTATTGTTGTCGTAACGAAGGCCGGCGGTAAGACTCAGGTTGTCCAGAAGCCACCATTCATCTTCCAGAAACAGGGAATATTCTTCCATGTCGGCTTCGGTCTGTTTGATGTTGGTTCCGCCGGGAACTATGGTCGTATAGTAACCGTCGTCATCAAGTTCATACTTTTTGTAGGCTCCGCCCATGAGCAAAATATGGTTGCCGAGGGCAATGTTGTACTTCGCTTCCAGATTATTGTTGGCGATATCGACCTGACCGGTACTGCTGGAAAATGTGGTGTTGTACTCTTCACGGAAAGCATCGACAGAAAGCGTTCCTCCAAAGACCTTGCCGTTGTAAGCGAAGTCGTACTGCGTGCGGTCGAATTCCGTTTCCTTCACGGTACCGCTTTCAGCCTGCACCTTGCCCGGAGACGTGCGGAAAAGCTGCGACTGGCGGGAGATACCCAGCATGAATTCCTGATTCTCCCAGGGGGTGTACCAGAGGCGGGCCGTGCCGTTTTCCTTTTTGCTGCGCCCCGTGCCCTCAAGCACCTCATCTTCCTGCCTGTCGGAAAGGTTGCCCCAGAGTTGCAGACCGAGTTTGTTGTCGATGATGGGACCGGAGACATACACATCCCCTCCGAGAGTGTCACCCATATCATTGTCTCGCAAGGTAGCGCTTGTGGAGAAGGTTCCTGTCCACGTTTTCCCCGTTTTTTTGGTGATGACGTTGATGACGCCACCGATGGCTTCGGAGCCGTACAGGGTGGACATGGGACCGCGCACGACTTCAATGCGCTCTATGGCTTCCACGGGGGGAATCCAGTTGTTGCCCTGCCCCTGACTGAGTCCTCCTTTTCTCGTGTTGCCTGTGCCGTTCTGCCGACGCCCGTCCACCATGATGAGCACCTTGTCGGACTCCATGCCGCGGATGGAAATGGAGCCTGTTTCACCGCCGATGATGTCCAGCCCCTGAACGCCGCGCAAGGCTTCGGTAAGAGATGCCGCGGACTTTTTTTCCAGCTCTTCCTTTGTGATAACGGTGACGCTGGCCGGGGCATCCTTCACGTCCTGTTCGTATCCCGAAGCGGTAACAAAGACATCCGCAGCCTGAAGGGTGTCTTCGGCCATGACGTTATGGGGCATAAAGGTGACAGGGATGGCGCAGAGAAGCGCGGCAAGGTACAAAGCAGGTTTTGTCATGGTGACTCCTTAAACCCGAAGCTTCTGCACTCAAGGCAGAAAACTTCACAAGTTGAAATTGAAAATCATTTTCTTTATACTTAGAAAAGAAGTCTGACATGAGTCTGACGAAAAAATGGATGACGGAATTTTTTATGTGTTGAGGCAGGGCGGGGAGCTCGCTGCAAGGATGAGCTGACGCGCTTTTTCATTTTTGGGGAAGGATTATGAACATTCTTGTTGTGGAAGACCATCCGCTCCTTCGGGAAAGGATAGCAAAACATTTTTTGGGGGTCGGCTTCTTCGTGAACAGTGCCGGTAACGGAGAAGAGGCCGTAGCCTATCTCAGGCATATATCTTACGATCTGGTTATCATAGACCGTGGCCTGCCTGATATGGATGGACTGAACCTGCTCAAGGAAAAAAGGGGGGCGCGCTGCCTGATACTTACAGCATGGGATGCTCTGGAAGATCGAATCGAAGGGTTGAACATCGGTGCCGACGATTACATGCTCAAGCCTTTTGCCCTTGCTGAATTGGAAGCCAGAGTGAGGGCTATACTGCGCCGTGGGGAAGCGGAACTGCCGTGCATGCTGCACTGCGGTGCGTTGTCCCTCGATACAGTACGGAAACAGGCGGTATTCGGCAGTATTCCCCTGAATCTTTCGCGTCGTGAGGTGGCACTTTTGGAGCTCCTTATGCGTTCATCACCACGCACGGTGGTGAAAGATGTACTGGAGGACGCTCTCTATAAAGCAGAAGAGGCTGTAACGCCCAATGCACTGGAGGCAGTAGTGTCCAGACTTCGCCGCAAACTGCGTGTCGTGGCAGCAGACTGTTCCATCGAAAACATACGGGGACTGGGATATCGCCTTCTCCCCATCAAATGTTCCGACAAGGTTTTTCCATGAAATGCCCGCCTGTTTGGTCCTGTATCAGTTTCAGAATGATTGTTGCTCTGTTTGTCATGCTTTTTCCTCTTCTTCTGGTACAGCTGTGGTATCATCGTGATATTCTCGATGACCTGCGCAGGCAGGTTCTGGCTTTTCAGGCACAGGATCTGACCTTTGGCAGAAATTCGGAAGAGGCGAAGAGTATGCCCTTCGTATGGGGGCAAAGCACCTTCTATTACACGTTGTACACCCCGGAAGGCACGTTGCTCTGGTATGCACCGCATGGAGGCCGTCCGCGAAGATTCAAGGACAGTCTTCTTCAAGATGGGTATGCCAACAGAGTGTGGTTTTCGCATTATGCAGGCAGAGAGGTGAGTGCTGCTGTGGAGCTTGTAGACGGAAATATTCTCATTGTTTCCAAAAGAGACGACAGGGAAAGAGAAGCTCTTGATAGTCTTCTGGACAGTCGCACGCTGAAGGGCGTCTTTTTTGCCTCTGCGGGGGGAACTGTCGTCATCGGTCTCATGTTTTTTCTGTTTCGCTGGACAACATACCCGTTGCGCAGAGCCGCCAGAATGGCACGGAACATAGGCCCCGCACACCCAGAGAAGAGGCTGCCGGTTCAGCAGCTGCCTTATGAACTGCACGAACTGGCCAAAGCGACAAATGAGGCCTTGGACCGACTCTGTGAAGCCTGTGAGCGTGAAAAGAACTTTGTATCTTATGCTGCCCATCAGCTTCGGACACCTTTATCTGTGACGGTGTTGCTTCTTGAAGAAGGCAGGAAAAGCGGACAGCCCGAGTGGGACCTCATCAATGGCCAGATTCGCCAGATGGAGCGCATGGTGTTTCAATTAGGCAGACTTTCTAGAAGTGACAGAGGCGCGGAATTCACCAATAAGGACATGCCGCGTTTTAATGTCTCCAGACAGGCACGGGAGTGTGCAGCTGCATTACTTCCCTTGTTTGAAAAACAGGGGCGCATTCTTGAAGCAGAGCTGGAGGATGGGCTTTTTTGTCGCACCATGGAATTCGGACATCTTCATGAAATACTTGGCAACCTGCTGGAGAATGCCCTGATGCACGGCAAGGGCAAGGTATTAATGAAAGGCTTCAGAAGAGACGGTCTTATTGTGCTGGACGTATCAGATGAAGGAGAAGGTGTTTCAGAAAAAGACAGAGAACGTGTTTTTGAGCGTTTTTGCAAGGCAGATCCGAATTCGGAAGGGTCAGGCCTTGGATTATCCATAGCACGATCTATTGCTCGTAATGGACAGGGTGATCTCTTTGTATATTCTACTTATCCATGTATTTTTCGATTAGAGATTCCTTTTACTTGTTAAATATTAATATCAATTTTTCTATTGTCTTGTCAGATTGTGCAAAAATATTTCACAGCTCTTACCGCGTATCACAGTTTTTTGAAAATAGGTATTTTTGTAGGTATAATTACTTATGAGTATATATTAAATATATTAATTCAATATATTACATTATAAAATTTATCCGCCTGGGGACGCCAAATAAAATTCAAGGACTTGGATTAATATCCAAGTCCTTTTTTCGTATGCGGGTATTTTTCGTCATCCTCCATATAAGGAGACCGTACCGCTACTGTCGTCACAACCTCATACTCTGTTAAATCCGGAGGGCGTTCGCAGATTGAGGATTCGGCGTTTTCTGCTGTTGCCGGAGCAAGAATATACGGATTCCACAGGGGATTACGATTTGTTTTTACGGCATACCAGACGGCGGGAACCAGGTCTTTCATCGTATGTTCCTGCGATGGAAGTAGGTATGAAGATTTTCCAGGCGCGTTAAAAGCAGACAATCTTTTTGTTTTTTTACAGCGTATCTGCAGAGTTCATGAAGATGCAAGTGGAGCATGGCGCCATATCGGACTGCTATCTTGTCATTCCGACGTGGGGTACAGTTCACTCATAAGGAGGGAATTGTTTCCTTGGGGGGCAAGTCGTTTTCTCTTGTCGGGAGATTTCGTCGTGACGACTGCCGCCTTTCGTGAAGCTTGAGGCAGAGCCAAGGCGAAAATCTGTCCCGTGGAGGTATCCTTCCCGGCTGAGCGGTATTGAAACGCTGGGCGGACCGCTGTCATCCTTGAACCTGTCGCCGTAGTGCCGGAGACCCGCTCCATGTTTCTCTTCGGCGGTATGAGGTTCCCCGTTTTTTGTTATGGTCGCCTGCCGCGATACGCTCAAAGGGCTGCGTGGACTCAAACACCTTTTCGGCAGACGGGCTTGCGGGGCCTGTCTGAACCGAAAAGGTGTTTTTTAGGGAACGGCTTTTTTCACGACAGGCCGTCACGGCCGCAGGCTGGGGGCGGATGAAGGACGGCCTGGCGTAAGAGAGGAAAGCGAAGAGGCATCGTGCTGTGGCCGGCATGGTTGAGGTGAATGGGAACAGGACGACAGGTCGCGTTTGGGGCGAGGGGCCGGCAGTCGTCATGCTTCGGCAGGGGCAGGGGATTTCCGAAGCGTATGGCTGCCGTTTCCGTTCAGGATGCGACCTGTCGTCCTAAGGCTCCGTTTAGTGCATGGACAGGGGCAGCCAGGTGGCAATGCCGGGGAATATCACCAGCAGAACGACGGTGATGACCATGCCGATGATATAGGGTACGGCCGCTTTGAAAACCAGCGTAAGCGGCACGTCCGCCACGCCTTTCATGACGAAGAGGTTGATGCCGAAGGGCGGGGTGATACAGCCGAGGTTCATCATGATGCAGATGAAGATGCCGAACCACAGCATGTCCCATTGATAGAGGGCGGCGACGGGGACGAGTATCGGCACGCACACCAGCATGAGGGGAATGGCCGGGATGAAGCAGCCGAGGAAGAGCAGCACCATGAAGATGAGGCTGAAGGTGAGGTACTCGGGCAGCTGCAGCAGGGCTATGCCGTTTGCCAGCAGCATGGGAATCTTGCTGAGCGTCATGAAGTAGCCGACCACGGTGGCGCCCGTCAGCACGAAGAAGCACATGGCGATGTACTTGGCGGATTCGTTGACCGCGTCGAGGAACTTGCGCCATGTCATCCTGCGCAGGAACAGGGAGATGAGCAGGCTGCCTATGGAGCCGATGGCTGCGCCTTCCGTAGGCGTGAACACGCCGCCGTAGATGCCGCCGATGACGAGGACGAACAGGATGAGGATGGGAAGAGCAAGGCTCAGGGATTTCACCCGGACGGAGAGCGGTTCCTTGGGAAGCTGCGGAGCCAGAGAAGGATTGCGCCAGACCTTCCACCACACGATGATGCAGTAGACGACGCAGGTCAGTAAGCCGGGAACGACGCCCGCAAGGAAGAGGTCGGCGATGGACTGCTCCGCCAGAACGCCGTAGAGGATGAGCATGCTGCTCGGAGGAATGAGCGTGCCTATGGGGCCGGAGCAGGAAAGGATGCCCAGAGAGATGGAATCGTCGTATTTGTTGCCGCGCATTTCGGGCAGGGCTATGGCGGTCATGGCCACGGTTCCGGAAATGCTGTCGCCGACGACCGCGCCGAAGGCCGTGCAGGCCACGGCGCTGCCCTGGGCGAGGCCGCCGCGGTAATGTCCGAGGAAGTTGCGGGCGCAGTTGTACAGGTCCTTGCCGAGATTGCCGTAGGAGCAGAAGTAGCCCATGAGCATGAAGAACATGAGCGGGGCCCACGTGTAGTTGGCGCTCGTGCTGTACATGGAGCTGCCGTACATGTCCAGAATGGGCTTGAGCCCGCGGATGACGCCGGAGAAGATGAAGCCCGTCGCCATGAGGGCGAAGCCTATGGGCATGCCGCTGACGAAGAGCAGCAGCATGACGACGATGCCGCAGATGCCGATATAGACCTGATTCACGCCGAAAAGACGGTGTGAGCCGAAATGCCAGCCCAGCACGACGGGAATGAGGGCAAGGAGCACGGCAAAGAGAATGTGCGTCCAGGGCTGCTGCATGACGAGAAAGGCTTTCTTCAGCACGTCCACGACGATGACGAGAGCCAGCAGGGCGAAGCCGAAGCTGACGAACAGGACGAACGGCTTTACGGAAAGATTGAGGGTGAGGATAATCAGCTTCGTATTGAAGGCATAGACGCAGGAGGCATAGGCGGAAAGGAGACAGACGGCCAGACTCCACACACCGGTGGCGAATTCAAGAACGTTTTTCTGGTCGTCTTTGAGCTTGCCCGTCAGCAGGTCCATGCTGATATGGCTTTTCGTGCACTGCGTGTAGGCGACGGAGGAAAAGACCACCAGCGGCATGAGCATTGCCGTTATTTCGAAAATCCCCTGCATGGGGCGATTGAATATATAACGCATGAACACGTCCAGAAAGGTCATGAAGACCATGACCATGAAGACGCAGATGCCTGCCGAACTGAGCCATCTGCAAAAGGACGTGAGATATGCTTCGACCGATTCCAGAACAGGCGGAATGCCGCCGATATTTTTTACATCATTCATTTGCCGTTCCTTTATGTTCATACTTCGTCGGCGGCGCATGGATGTTGTTTCCATGCGCCGTGCGAATCAGCCTATTTTATCAGGCCGGCCTCTTTCACGAGACGCGAGGTCTGCCAGGGAGAGTAATACTTCTCGCTCAGTTCGTAGAAGCGCTTTTCGAGCTTGTCGGTGGGAATACCGTTTTCCTTCATGATGTCGAGAACCGGCTTGTTCAGCGGCAGCGTGAGTTCGCGGGCCTTGGCGTAGTCCTCGTCGGAGAGCATGATGATGGTGCCGCCCATGTCCTTCATCCACTTGGCGGCGGTTTCATACTGGTCCTTTTCCCAGAAGGCGTCGAACATGCCGTCCACATAGTTGGCGGACATGTCGTTGATGACTTTCTGCAGGTCTTCGGGCAGGGCGTTGAACACGTCCTCGTTCATGAACATGCCGAAATAGCAGCCGGACATGGTCAGCGGCACCATGTACTTCAGCATGTCGCCGAAGCGGCGGGACACGAGCATCTGAAAGTCGACGACGGCGCCGTCGAGCAGGCCCTGCTGCAGGGAGATGTACATGTCGGCAAGAGGCATCATGACGGGCGTGGCGCCGAGGGCCTTCAGCTTGTCGGCCGTGGCGGGCGTGATGGCGCCTATTTTCTTGCCCTTGAAGTCGTCGAGGCTTCTGATGGGTTCCTTGGTGCAGGGCACCATGCCGACGGGAAGCGCATGGATGGCAAGAATCTTCAGGCCCTTGCATTCGTTGTATATTTCAGGAAATTCCGTTCCAAGTTCCTTGAGAATCTTCACAGGAGCGTCGATGGAGCGGGTCACGTCGGAGAGGTCTGCAAAGCGGCTGAAGAAGGGGAAGGCGCCGGGAGCCGTGGTCAGGGCCGTTTCGGTGATGTCGGCAAGACCGTTGCGCACGGAATCGGCGCATTCGCTCATCTTGCTCAGGGATTCGGCGAAGTAGGGCTCGACGACGATGCGTCCGCCGGAGCGTTTTTCGAGTTCGTCGAAGTACACCTTAACCGCACCGGTCCACCGGGTATGAACGGGAGCGATGGGAAGGTTGAGCGACAACGTGTAGTCCGCAGCGGAAGACATCTTCGGAGCGGCGAAGAGGGTTGCGGCCATCGCGAGAAGGGCGAGCTGTTTTTTCATATCGTTCTCCTGGCTGGGGTTGATGGTTGGTTATACGAGGTGGGTTATGGGGAACTCGATGTCTATGGAGCCTGTGGGACAGCCTATCCGGCAGGCTGCGCAGTGCCAGCACTCCTGGGGATACCTGACGAAGGGGCCTTCGTTTTCGACTCTTTCGAGAATGTAGTCCGGGCAGCGCTCGACGCAGGTGCCGCAGTCTATGCAGTGGCCGCAGTGCATGCAGCGTTCGGCCTCGGTTACGGCCTCTTCATCGTTGAAACCGGCCTTGATTTCCGCGAAGGGAAGCATGGAAGTGTCGTTGACGCGCTGAGCCGTTCTTGCCGCGTGCTCATGGTAGTCGGGATTTCTGATTTCGGAGAATTCCACCACATGCTGCGTAAGCTCGCACGCCTTCGCTCTGTTCACGACGGGAGTGAAAGAACCATTCTCATCCAAATCCAACTTTATTTCAACAGGTTCGGCCTGTTTCGAAAGAAAGGCGTGGATGCAGACGGCGGCCTTTCTGCCGCTGCCGACGGCGGAGGTGACGGTGGCAGGGCCCGTCACTATGTCGCCGGCTGCGAAAAGGCCGGGAACGGAAGTCATCATGTCGGTTCCGACTTCGAGATGGCCTCTGGGCGTGCGCTTCGGGGCGAGAGCGTCGAGAAAGGCGGTGTCTGGCTTCAGACCGCTGGCGCAGATGACCATGTCGCCGGGAATGTCGTACGTCACGTCGTCTTCAAACTCGGCGATGAGTTCGCCTTTCTCGTCGAACCTGAAGTCCGTCAGTCTGCGCGCCCGGACCTTTCCTTCCTCAAGGGCGGTGGTGAGGTGCGAGGGATACAGGACGATGCCCTCGTCGTGGGCCTGCCGGATTTCGTCTTCGGTCGTTTTGATGCGGTCGGCCTTTTCCGGGAAGACCAGACTGACGGAGGAGGCTCCGAGGCGCTTGGCGGTGAAGGCGCAGTCGAAGGCGACGCCGCCGCCGCCGAGGATGACGACGCTCTTTCCGGGCAGGGGGTCTCTTCTCATGTTGCTTTCATGCAGGAAGGTCGTGGCCGGCCTGGCGGATTCGATGCCGGGAACGGCAAGCATGCGCTGCACGGGGTTGCCCGTGGTCGTGAGGCAGGCGTCGAAGTTGTCGAGCAGCGTTTGCATGGAAACGTCTCTTCCTACCTTGGTATTCGTATGCGCCGTGATGCCGAGAGAGAGGATGAGGCCGACTTCCGCGTCGGGAACGTTCTTGGGAAGACGGAAATCCGGAATGTTCACCCGGGGGACGCCGCCGAGAACGGGCTCGGCTTCGAAGATTTCGACGCGGTGTCCCAGCAGGCGCAGGTAGAACGCGGCCGTCAGTCCGGCGGGACCGGAGCCGATGACGGCGACGCTTTTGCCGCTGTCATCCATCGGACGCAGGGAGGGCACGGCGCCTCTTTCCGAGGCGAAGCGCTCCAGCGCGCGGATGGCCACGCCCTCGTCGTAGCTGCGGCGGTTGCATTTTTCTTCGCAGAGCCCCGGGCACACGCGTCCCGTGGTGCCTGCAAGGGGATTGCGGGAGAGAAGGGCCATTCTGGCTTCGTCGAACCGGCCTTCCTTGATGAGCGTTTCGACAAGCTGGATGCGGTTTTCGGCCGGGCACGCATGCTCGCAGGGGGATGTCCTTCTCTGCCTTTTCACGGGCACGTCCGTGATATGATATTCCCGAACTTCCTTACTGAATCTGGGGGGCATGATATTCTCCTTTCTAACGCAGATATTCCGATTTTACTTCCCAGTGCATCTTCGGCGAACCGTTTACCTTTTGAATGACGAGAATCTTGTCCGCCAGGTTTTTGTCGGGGTCGGGATAGTCGCCGCGTATCGCCATCGTGCAGAGAGAGGTTTCCCTCCGCTCCATGCTCGCCATGACCACGAGCCTGCAGAGCTTCAGGAGGTCGAGCCCCTCATGGATGCGCATGAGTTCATGGAGGTTTTCCGCCCGCAGGTCGTCGGTCAGCTTTTCAATGCGCTCGAGGCTGGCAAGAGCCTGCTTCATGCCCTTTTCGTTGCGCGTGTAGCCCATGTAGTAGTTCATCACCTGATGAATGGCGGATTCGAAAAGCTGGTAGGTGGTGTCTCCGCCGTCGAGCATGGGCCTGAGCACGCGGGCCTTCTCCTCGTTCAGCTCTTCTTCGTTCAGCGCCAGAAATTCGACGGGGGCGGAGGCGATTTCCTCCGAGGCGTGCCTGGCGGCAAGGTAGCCGCCGCAGATGGCGCCGCTGAAGGACATGAAGCTGCACCCGACGTAGAGGCCGGGAAGCGTGCTCTGGAAATTCTTGTTTCTGAGCACTCTGCCTTCCATGCTGATGGAGCCGATTTCAATCTCCATGGGAGAGGTGGCGATGTCGAAACCCTTCTGCTCGCAGTATTCGAACCAGGTGGCCTTGTCGCCGGGCATGAGGTCGTTGTTGAGAATGTCGCGCGTCACGTCGTCGATATGGCGCATGTCCATGTAGAAGGGCGGGCCAGCCTGCCTGAGCTGTTCGCGCACGGTGCCCTGCATGAGCAGTCCTCTGGGGGCCTGTTCGGTCATGGCGTGGTAGTTGAGCATGTACCTTTCGCCCTTGGCGTTGAGGCCGTGTGCGCCGGAGCCGGTAATGCCGTTCATGCCCGGACAGCCGAAGCTCTTCGGGAAGAGCGTCGCTCCCTGAAGGGTGTCCAGACAGGCGAGCTCGGCGCCCATTTCATAGGGCAGGACGAAATGCGAACCCGTCACCGAAGGCGGGTACATGCAGTTGAAGGGATTGCCGGTGGAGTTCGTCCAGCCGCGTTCGGCCACCGGGCCGAGGCACAGAATGACCGCTTTGCCGAGCATGACGTGAAATTCGCCCGTAAGCACGTTGAAGCCGACCGCGCCGACGATTCTGCCCTGCTGCGAGATGAGCTTCGTCACCTGCACGTGATTGAGGCATTCCGCCCCCATTTCCAGAATGCGTCTGGACATCTTGGTCTTGAGCTTCTCGCCGTCCTTGATGAGAATCCACCAGCTGCCCGGCTGACCGAACCCCTGGCTTCTCATGTACGAACCGTCGGGGTTGCGCCGGAATTCCACGCCGACGCTTTCCAGAAATTCAATCATGTGCGGGCAGACTTCGGCCCACTGGCGGATGGTGTCCGGCACGAGACCCCAGTTGGGCTTTTCATAGAAGTTGATGAAGTCCGCCGTGGTGTCGAAGGGAGCGTCCGTGTTCAGAACCGCCATGAAGTGGTCGTTGCCGCCGCCGATGCTGCCGCAGCTTTCGAATTTTCCCTTATCGACAAGCAGAACACGCCGTCCCGCTTCAAGAGCCGCGAGCGCGGCTCCGGTGCCGGCCGCCGCGGCGCCGAGGACGAGTACGTCCGTTTCATGCACAGTAAAACCGTTGACGCTTTGTGGCATAATCCCTCCTTGTTTTCCTTTTGAGAAAGCAAGAATCATACCAAAAGAAACATTCAATGATTTCAATGGATAAAAAATCACCGTGCGCCGGATGATATTTTTTATTCATTTTTTTCACGAAATATTTACATACTATGCAAAGAGAGCTATGCCTTTTTTAAAGCCCGGTATCGCGGCAACGTCATGTCACCGGCAGCAAAACGAGATGCGCTATGGACCACTACGACTTTTCCTCTCTCTGCGTAAACTCCGCTCTGACCCCCTTCGGAAAGCTTGCGCTGCTCTGCTTCTGTCTTCCAGAAGGCATAACGTCCGAGGATGCCTGCCGGATTCTGCGTATCGGAAGCGAAACTCTGAAGGAACTGCCCGACAGGTATTTCACGATGCAGGAAGGGGAGAGCATCCTGTGCCGGCGGGAAAACGTCGGCCCCATTCTGCGCAGCCTTGCCGTGATGGCGGACAACGGTCAGGAAAGCCTGAGCCTCTCGCTTGCGGCCGCCTTTTACCGGGACGATGCCGAAGCCGAGCAGCGGTTCTGCCGGGCGGCTGCGCGGGCCTTTTCCTCCTCGCTGCACCTTGCGGAAAAGAAGGTGCTGGCCGCCGTTCTCATCTTCGTGCTCACCAGGCGCCGTTTCGTTCTCAAGGATATCGCCGGGTGCGGAAGTTTTGTTTCCTTCATGACCGGCATTGCGCCGCGGCTGCTCTCCTACGGCGAGCTCGGGAGCTTCAGAACGCTTCTTTTCAAGGCGAAGGGCCTGGCTTTTGCCATAGGCAACGACAAGGCCTATTCCTTTCTTCATTTCGCCATACAGTGCGTCCGCCTGCCGCTGGAATACGCGCAGGGCAAAACCTTCGACGGGCATTTCGTGGAAGAGAGCTTCTGGCAGCTCAGAAAGTTTCACGACTCCTCGCTGCACCTGATATCGTCATCGTTTCTCAGCCATTTCTACATCCTTACCGGAAAGTACTTCAACGCCATCAACATCTGGAGACTGAACACGCTTCTGGATGCGGAAGGCATGGCGAAGGACGACGTCGTCATGGAAAACGCCTTCATCGGCGCCATGATGACCTGCCAGTATGCGCTTGCCCTGGACATCGTTTCGTCTGCCGGAGCCCCGTCGAGCCTGCCCCTCGGGGAAATTGCCGGACTGTACTGCTCCGGCTGGAAGAAGGGCATACCTTCCGGGAAGCTGAAGGATTATTCTCCGAACGTGTTTCTCGCGCTTGCCCATGCTCTGTCGAAAAGGTATGACCTCGCCGCGGAAACGCTCGGCCGCATCCGCATCAGGCCCGAATACTTCCTCAGATATCCGTTTCTGGCGGAAATGCTTTTCCAGCTGGAGCGGGAAGGCTTTCCCATTTTTTCGGACCGGGACTGGGAGGAGGAGTTCCGGCGGGCGAGAAACGCCTCGAATACCGTGCTCAGGGCCGTCTTTCTCAGAATATCGGCGGGCAGGATGCTCCTTTCCCTGCAGAGGGACGATGCGGCCATCGTTTCCCGCCTGCGTCACAGTCTGAACATTCTGCAGGGGAATCTTGCTCCGCTGGAGACGGCGCGGACCTGTCTGGTTCTGTCGAAGGTGCTGAGGATGACGGAGCGGCCGTCCGAAGCGGAGGCCCTTGAAAGGAAGGCCGCCGAAATCATCCGCGTCTTTTTTCCGCCCCTGTGGCCGGAAGACCTGGCGCTGCCTTCCGTTTCCGACGCTTCCGCCATGATGCCCCATTTCCCCTATTTTCTTCTCTTTCAGGCGCTGCTCGAGCTGAACTGTCGGCAGCTCATCAAAAGCGCGCCTCTATTCTTCAACGGTATTCTTTCCGCCTTCATGACGGCTTTCGGCGCTCTTCAGGGGTATGTCATACAGGAAAAGGAGAAAAAAAGAGAATGCATCGCCGTTTCCGCAGGATGCCGGTATGACGGAAAGGCGGACACGGCTCTTCCCGAAGGAGAGTTCTGCCGCATCGTCGAGGGAAGGGACAATCCGGGGGGCCTGTCGCAGATTATGCTGAAAGTCGTCGACGACGAAAGAGAGTCGTTTGTCCTGTCCATCTTCGGGCATTTCGGCGGCCCCATACTTCAGATTCTGGACAGGAGCATGTGCGAGCTGCTGGCCAGTCAGATTCTTTCGGAAATCGGGAACTATCAGCGCAAGCAGCAGACCCATTCCCACAGCCTTCTCCGCTCTCCCGTCTATATGGCGCAGCCCGGAGACGGCGCCATCTTTTTCCGCAGCCCGGAAATGAAGGAGCTCATAAAGACCATAGACGCGCTCGCGCCGAGCGAGGCCTCCATTCTTCTCATCGGGGAAAGCGGCGTGGGAAAGGAGCGGCTGGCGCGGAGAATACACGACCAGAGCGGCCGGAGCGGGGAATTCATTCCCGTCAACCTCGCCTCCATCCCTTCGTCCCTGTTCGAAAGCGAATGCCTTGGATATGAGAAAGGCAGCTTCACAGGCGCGGTCGGCCCCAAGAAGGGGCTGTTCGAACTTGCCGACAACGGCACGCTTTTTCTCGACGAAATCGCGGACGTGCCCATGGACATACAGGTGAAGCTGCTGCGCATACTTCAGGAAAAGGCGTTCCGGCACGTGGGCGGCATCAAGCAGATTCATTCCCGTTTCCGTCTCGTGGCGGCGACGAACGCGAATCTTGAGAAGGCCGTGGCCGAGGGAAAGCTGAGGGCCGATTTGTATTTCAGGCTCAACACCATTTCTCTGTCCGTGCCGCCCCTGAGAAAGAGGCGTGGGGACATTCTTTTTCTTGCCGACATATTCCTCGGGCAGTTCTGCCAGCAGTACGGGAAAAAGAGGCGGGTGCTCACGGACAGGGAGACGGAAAGCCTGCTCGCCATGCCGTGGCCGGGAAACGTCCGGGAGCTCATGCACTTCATGGAGCGTCTGGTGCTGCTCGGGGATTTTCAGCGCGCCAAATCCACCGGGGCGGTGCATCCCGGGGATTTTCCGCCGGAAGGGAACCGACCCGAAGAACCTGCGGACCGGCCGGAGCTTTCCGGTTTCGCCCTGTCGCAGGAAGACGGCATCATTCCCCTGTCGGACTTGGAGGCGCGGTACTTTACCTTCGTTTACCGGCAGAAGAACGGCAAGGTGACGGGCAGAAACGGCATTGCGCAGGCTCTCGGCATTTCGGACCATACGGCCTTCAACTGGATAAAGAAGCTGAACCTGGCACGGTAGCCGGGGCAAGCGCCGTCGTCGGAGCGTTTCGGGACGAGGAGTATCGGACAGGAAGGCGGACGGGCATGACCTTTGCCCGTGCCGGTACGCGGACCCCGTTCCGGTTCAACGGGGAAAGGGCGTGGGGATGACGGCTGCCGGGAAAGAAGCGTCCGTGGGTTCGCGCCGCGGGGAGGGGCTTCCTCCTGTTTTCCGGGCTGGAAGGCCCGGCCGCGGATGGACACTTCCGGGAACATTTTCGGCTGTCCGGAGACTTTGGAAAGGCTTTGGGAACGCTCTTCGTCGCGCATCATGGCGGAAGGCGGAGCAGCCGGAGAATGGGGGCTTGGTTTTTTCCGTGGCGGCACTTTTTTGAAGGTTTTTCCAGAAACCGTCATGGGCGGAAAAGTGTCCCCTCTTGGGAAATCCGCAGAGGAGAAAGAAGGCTCTGTTCCGGGGAACAGAGCCTTCTGATGGTCATCGAGCCGCGTCTATGGGCGTTGTCGTTTCCTGTTTCGAAAGAAAGGTATGCCCCTGTAGCCGTTCTCAGAAAAAGGGCGGATGCCTGCCATGCCGGGCGTCCCGGAGTCTGCCCCTGTTTGCGGGAAGGCGCGGCCTTTTCCGGCATGACGGGAATTACTGCACCTTTATCCAGCTCTTCTTGTCGTACAGCGGCCCCTGGATGTTGTACACTTCGTGCAGGACGAATTTGTTGTCCTGGTGGCGTGCTCTGTTGATGTCGCCGCTCACGTGGTGGCGCTTGCGGTTTTTGTCCGCCCACGGCGTACGGATGTCCTCTTTTTGGGCGGCGAGGGCGTTGTCGATGATGACGGGCACGTCCCAGTTGGCCATGAGGCTCGTGGTGTCCGTGCGCGCGGGGCCGCGCTCACCGGCTTCCTTCACCAGCAGCAGGCCGTGAAGGTGCACGGAAGGCAGTCTTCCCCAGAGCTTGAAGATTTCCGCGCTGTCGCCGCGGCCGTGGTCGGAGACGATGATAATCTGCGTGTTGTCGTACACGCCCTGTTCCTTCATCCAGTCGAACCAGCGAATCAGGGACCTGAGGGCGAAGCCTTCGGCGCGCAGGTGATGCGGGGAGAGACCGTTGTTGGCGGGGTCGCGGGTGGCGTTCGTGCCGCTGTCGCTGGTGGGCAGGCCGTTGTCGTCCAGGCCCCACGGCACGTGGGTGAGCAGGTTGGACATGAAGATGAAGGCGTTTTCGTCCGTGTCCGAAATCTGTGAGGCTTCGGGCAGCACGTCCAGCGAGGCGAGGCATTTCAGCGAGTGGCGGATGGAGTGGCTGGCGATGGACACGGCGTTCATCCAGCGTCCGTTGCGGTAGATTTTTTTCTTGACGGACAGCGGCGCGATGTTGAACAGGCCCACGGCCGTGAGGACTCTGTCCTGCTCGTTGACTTCGGGATAGACGAAGTTGTGCTTTTTCGCCCAGTACTTTCCGGCTCCGGGCCAGATGTCGTCGCCTGAAAGGAAGACGGCCTTCGGCTCTTCCTTCAGCATGGGAGCGACGAGGGCGGGGCGGAGCGCTTCGCCGTTGTGCACGGACAGCCTGAAGTTTTCGTCCTGAAGATGGCGGAAGAAGTTTCCGTAGGCGGCGTTTATCTTTTCTTCGAGGGAGCGGGTGGCGTCCTCGTTCAGCGCCACGGGATGGCATTCCTCGCCGCCGAGTATGCCGGGCTTGCCGAAGATGGTGGAGGTGCCGGCCGTCACGGTGTCCTCATACCAGGTGAAACCGTCGAGGCCGGTCTTCAGGTCGGGGTATTTTTCGAAAAGCTGCGCCATGTTGCCGCCGGTGAACATGTCGAGCATCACGACGAGAACGTTCTTTCCGTTCCTGCTGAACGTGTAGAAGTCCTTCATGTACTGCGGCGGCGCGGAGTCCTCGTCCTGCGCGGGAGGAGTGTTCTGGGCGATGAAGTCCAGCGTTTCCCTGGCGGAAGTGTAGTGTATGCCCGTCATGACGACGAGTATGGTAAGGGTTGCATAGACCACGCTTTTGAGCACGGCCGTTTTGCGGAATTTCACGAGGGCGAGGAAGGCGGCGATGATGGCCGCAATCACGGCGATGTCGATATAGACGTTGTACCAGCGGTACAAAGGTTCCGGCCTCTGCAGAATAAGGGCGTCCAGCGCGCCGAAGTCGGGCGCGAGCAGGAAGGAGAAGCAGAGCGCCGCAAAGCCGAGCACCGTGAAGAGCGCGCCGAGGACCCAGCGCAGGGGGCCGCTCAGAACTCCCACGATGTAGAGAAGCAGGGTGAGCATGAACAGGATGCCGAGCCGCTCTCCGGTGAACTCCACCACCGGGGTGGAAAACACGGCCGGGTCGGAGCTGTACACCGCAAACGGGCAATAGACCATGAGCAGCATGGCGATGAGCGTGGTCATGGGCAGGTACAGTTCGGCCAGCACGGCCTTCTGCGAAGAGGGCAGGAAGGCGTTCCATGCGGCGGATGCCTTATGCCAGTTCACAAGGCGGAAGGGAAAGACGCCGCCCAGGCGGACGAGCACGGAGGAAACGGCCGAGCCTGCGCGCGTGAGAAGCCGGTTTCTGGAGGCGGCGAGCCTGCGCATGGCGCCTGTCCAGCCCGGACGCTTCATCCAGTCCTTCTCCACGATGTTCTTGCCAAGGGAATAGACGTTGTTCAGCGTCCAGTAAAAGGTGAGGGCGGCGGGAGAATTGTACAGCAGCACGAGAAAAAGCGCCGCCATGCCGTAGAGCTGCACCTTGTCCCGTCGGGAAAGGCCGTGGGTGTAGAAGAAGGCCGAGACCAGGTTGATGACGGTCATCAGGATGGGCAGAACGTTGACGGTCACGTTCCCGATGCTGAAGAGCTCGTCCGGAGCGCCGAGGTCGCGGATGGGGCCGAAAGTCACGCCGTGCAGCACTTCCATGTGGGACAGAAGGTGATAGGCGGCGAAGAAGAAGGGCACCTGCAGAAGCACGCCCACGCTGGCCCGCAGGGTCATGAACTGGCTGTAGCCGTGCTGGCGGTACAGCGTGGAGAGCATGGCGAAGCGCTCCTGCCCCTTGAAGACCGAGCGAATCATGTTTTCCATGGGAGCCATGCGGGCCTTCAGGGCGCGTTCCTCTTCCTGCCAGCCTTCCACCTTGTTGTAGATGGGCAGAATGACGGTATTGACGGCGAGGCTCATGAGAATGAGGGCGAGGCCGAAGGAATGCGTGGTGTAGAAGCCCCAGTTCAGAATGGTCTGCATGAAGAATTCAAGCGGGGCTATGCAGATGAGGTACAGAAATTCAAGCATGGCTTATTCCCCGGCAGAGGCTATGGTCAGGATGGCGTCGGTCACGGGTTTCGCGGCGTGGCCGAAGTTTGCGACGTTTTCGCGGCGGAGCGTCAGGATGCGGTCGGCAAAGTCGCCGTCGGAGGTCAGTTCTCCGATGATGCCGGGAAGGCGGTCGAGCTCGGCCGCGCTCACCTGCCGCCCCAGCTTCTTCACGGTTTCCGCCTCCCACGCGGGATGGGAAAGGCTGAAGCCGTCGAAGCCGCGCATGTCGGATTCATATTGAAGCGTGATGACGGGCCGCAGGAAGATGAAGGCGAAGTCGAAGATGACGCCGGAGAAGTCCGAGACCATGATTTCGGCACGGCTAAGAGAAGCGAATCCGTCGGGGTTGCAATCCCATTCGATGTTCGGATACGCGGAGAGTTCCTCCTGCAGGCGCTGCATGAGCGCCTTTTCCGAAATGAAGCTCTGCGGATGCGGGCGCAGGATGACCTTGTAGCCCGCTTCGGCGAGATGGCGGGGCACGGCGGAGCCGTGGCGGGTGAGCATGCCGTTTCTGCCCCAGGAAGGCGCGACGAGCACGCAGCCTTTTTCCGCCTGAATGTTTTCCCTCTCCTTCCGGGCGACGAGCAAGTCCATGTACGGGCAGCCGACGACGGGCAGCTCTTTCGGCGTGGTGCCGCGCGAGGCTTCCAGCGCGCGCAGGGACTTGACCTGATAGGGGCCGCTGCAGAGCACGGCGTCGTAGTAGTCGAAGGCGAAGAGCTTGTAGGAATGGATGTCGGTGAGGGAGTGCACCACGTGGACGTACTTCTTGACGCCTTTGGAGCGGCGGATTTGCAGAACGTCTATGCCGGGCGTGGTGAGCACGAGGGCGTCCGCTTCAAGAAAGTTCAGCGTGGTGTAGGCCGTGTTGCCGGTGCCGATGTAGCGGCAGGTGATGCACTCGGGAAGGGTTGCGCTGAAGCAGGGGTCGTTTTCCGTGGAGGTGAGGTATTCCACGCTTTCGCCGCGGCGTCCCAGTTCTTCGAGCAGGGGACGGAACGTGCCCCAGTAGTTGGCGGATTCGCCGTAGATGGCGATGTGCTTGCGCTCCAGCAGCCTGCTTTTGCCCGTGGCCTTGAAAAGAAGCGTGCGGAACAGGGTGGGAATCTTGCGCACGACGAAGTACGCCGTGGACAGCAGGCCGATGAACACGGAAAGAAGCATGCTGCCCGTGCCCGGGTCGAGATAGGCATAGGCGGGGGTGGGGCTTGCCAGAAGAAGCAGACCTGCCGCAAGGGCAAGGTTGAGAACGTATTTCATTCGAACCTCTCAGCGGGAGACGATTTTCTTGTAGAGAACGTGGAGCACGCCCGCTCCGGCGGTGACGGCCAGCACCAGGGTGTTCATGGCGGCGGCGGAGCCGAGGTATCCCGAATCGTACATGTTGACGATGGAGATGGCGGCGACGGTGTATTTGCCCCCGCACAGGAAGGCCATGGAGGAGACCGTGGTCATGGCGTTGATGAAAAGATAGAAGAACACGTCGGAAAGGGGCAGGCGGCACTGCGGCACGACCACGCGCAGGGCGGTTTTCCATGCGGGAACGCCCATGCTTCGCCCGGCCTTTTCATAGTTGTCGTCCACTTTGGCAAGAGCGGACACGCACGTCAGGTGCGCGACCGTGGAGAAGTGCACGATGGTGTTGATGACGAGGATGGCGAAGCTGTCGTACAGAAAGGAAAAGGGGCCGCTGTTGAAGGCGAAGATGTAGGCAAGGCCGAGCACGAGGCCCGGCAGGCTCAGCGGCAGAAGCAGCAGAAGGCGGTACAGTCTTTTCAGCGCTGCCGGAATCTGCCCGCGTTCCACGAGGTAGGCTCCGGTGTAGAGAAGAGCGGTGCCGAACACGGCCACGCACAGGGCCATGGCGACCGAAGTGCCGAGCGAGGAGAGGCTGTAGCCCGCCTCCTCGAAGAAGTAGTTGTCCGGCACGAGCGTCATGTCGTAGGGCCAGAAGGCCGTGAACGAGGCGAACACCACCACGGCGATGGAGGCCATGGGCAGAAGCAGTATGCCCCAGCAGACGACGCCGAAAAGAGGGGAGCTTTTCTGCTCCACGTCGGAAACCGGTCTTGCGTTCTGCACGCGCAGTCTTGCGTGGGCGCGGCGCGCCCATGCGTCAAGGGTGAGGGTAAGAACGGTGGGAGCCATGAGCACGAGGCTGATGAGGGCGCCCATGGTGAAGTTCTGCTGACCGATGACCTGCGAGAAGATTTCCGTGGACAGCACGGAGTAGTCGCCGCCGAGCACTTTGGGAACACCGAAGTCCGTTATGGAGAGAGTGAACACCACGAAGGACGCGTTGATGATGCCGTAGCGGGCGTTCGGCAGCGTGACGGTCGTGAACTTGCGCCACGGCCCGGCGCCAAGGCAGGCGGAGGCCATGTAGAGACGGCTGTCCACGCTGCGCAGGGAGGTGAGGAGCAGCAGCGTGGCATGCGGCAGGGTGAAGACCGCGTTGCCGAGCACTATGCCGAGCGGGCCGTACAGCTCCTGCCCGCAGAGCAGAAAGCGCGCGATGCCCTGCGCTCCGAAAAGATAGACGAAGCCGATGGCCGGAAGCAGCGACGGCACGAAGAGCGGAAGCAGCACCAGAAGACCGCAGATTCTGCGCCCGGAAAAGCGGGTATGCGTCAGCCCGTAGGCCAGAAGGAACGCCGCGGGAACCACGAGCGCGGTGACCGTGGTGCTGATGGTCAGGGAGTGGACGAAGGAAGAGAACAGGCCCGGAGAGTGGAGGTACTCCAGAAAATTGGCCGCCCCGACGAAGTTGCCTTCCGCATCGGAAACGCTCCGCACAAGGAGCATGTACAGCGGATAGATGAGCGCCGGAAAAAGGAGGCACAAGAGAAGAATCTGGAGCAGCACGCCCCGCGGGGAAGGTCTGCTCATGGTCAGTCTCCGTTCCAGCTCCGCCACTTGTTCTGAGGCAGGTGCACGGCCACGATGCCGCCTTTTTTGAACTTTGCGGCCGCGGAGGCGGGCATTTCCGCCCACAGCCTCGTGGAATAGTCCTGCAGAAGCAGGTCCATGCGGACGACCGCTCCCAGGTAGCAGACGTCCATAATCTGCGCGGTCCACGTATGGGGCTGACCGAGCACCAGCTCCGTGGCTTCCGTGACCACGATGTCTTCTCCGCGTATGCCGTATTCCCTGCCCTCCATGAACGAGAAGGACAGGAAGTTCATGCGGCCGATGAAGGACGCCACGAAACGGTCGGCCGGGGCTTCATAGATTTCGGCGGGAGTTCCCGTCTGGGCTATGCGGCCGTCCTTCATGATGACGATGCGGTCGGCCATGCTCATGGCTTCCTGCTGGTCGTGCGTCACCATGATGGTGGTGATGCCTATCTGGCGCTGAAGACGGCGAAGCTCTTCCGCGAGCTGCTGCCGGATGGAGGCGTCGAGGGCGGAAAAGGGCTCGTCGAGCAGCAGAATGTGCGGTTCGGGGGCAAGGGCGCGGGCGAGGGCCACGCGCTGCTGCTGTCCGCCGGAAAGCTGGTTGGGGTAGCGACCGCAAAAGTCGGCAAGGCCCACGAGTTCCAGCATTTCGCGCACCCTGTCGGCGCGCTTGCGGGCATCCCATGAGGCAAGGCCGTAGGCCACGTTCTTTTCCACCGTAAGGTTGGGAAAGAGCGCGTAGCCCTGAAAGACCACGCCGAAGCGGCGCTTTTCCGGGGGCAGAGCCGTGATGTCTCTGCCGGAGAGCGTGATTTTTCCCTCGGAAGGATACGCGATGCCCGAGACGGCGTTCAAAAGCGTGGTCTTGCCGCAGCCGGAAGGCCCTAGAATGGCGATAAGCTCGCCTTCATCCACGGAAAACGACACATTGCGGAGCACCCGCGACGCGCCGTAGCACATGCCGAGCTGCTCTATCTCCAGAAAGGCCATGTTGCGTCCCTCAGCGGGCGTAGCGGTTCCGCCACTCTTTGAGCAGACGGTCGCGGTTTTCGGCCGCCCATTGCAGGTCGTTGTCAATCATGAGCTCTTCGGCCTTCTTGGACTCGGGCGTGGTGAATTCCGGTCGTCCGGCCAGTCCGGAGAAGTCGGCCGCAATCTTTCCCACGGCTTCGGAGCAGGTCCAGTCCATGAGCTTGCGCGCGGCGTCCGCCTTATCCGTGGTTTTGATGATGGCCGTGGCTTCGGCTTCCCAGCCGAGGCCGTCTTCCATGAACACGATGTCGATGGGGGCGCGGCGCTTGAGCAGAGGTTTCATGAAGGCCGGGGAGCCTATGCCGATGGCGATTTCGCCCTGCGCGGCCATGGTGCCGGGCTTGGAGCCGGAATGGGAAAGCAGCTTGACGTTGGCCATGAGGGCGTCGGCATACGCCCAGCCCTTTTCTTCGCCCATGACCTGTATCCACGCGGCAAGATTCATGTAGCCGGTACCGGAAGAGGCCGGGTCGGGCATGGCGATGAGGCCTTTGTAGCGGGGGTCGGCAAGGTCGGCCCAGGATTTGGGGTGGGGCAGACCGAGCTTTTCCATCTCGGGCTTGTTGATGGCCATGCCGCTGGTCCATGCGTTCATGGCAACCCAGACGGGCTCCGCCGCATTGTCGCGCATTCTGGGGGAAAGTTTGTCATACCCTTCGGGCTTATAGGGAAGAAGCAGGCCTTCCTTCTGAAGCAGGAGCAGGGAGCTTGCGGCAAGACCGAAGACGGCATCGGCCTTGGGCGCGTCCTTCTCGGCGAGAAGCCGCGCCGTGATGACGCCCGTGGAGTCGCGCACCCAGGTGATGGATATGTCGGGATAGGCGGATTCGAAGCCCTTCTTGTACAGATTGAGATAGTTGGGTTCCACCGCGGTATAGACGAGAAGTTCCGTTTTGGCAGAGGCGGTATCGACGTACAGAAGCAGAGAGAGGAGCATGGCTCCGAAAACGCGCAGTTTCATGACTAATCCAGCCTGAAGTCGTTTTTGATGGTTTCAAACAGGGCCCGGGCCACACGGTCGGAGCCTTCCTCGGCATCCTTGCGCAGGTTGATGGAAATGAGGCTGTCGAGCACGCGTCTGCGCATGTCCGAGCTGCTCACGCCTTCGGTGCGCGGGAAGATGACCAGCTTTTCCGCGGGAATGAGATTTGAGTTGTCGCTGCCGTGAACCAGCTTGTCGATGTTGTGCTTCACGAGGAAGGCATCGTCGATGAGCCACGGGGAGGGAATGACTTCGTCCACATAGCGGATGCTTTCGAGTATTTCCTTGCGCTCCTCGAAGCTGAGCTCGGGCGTGTAGCCCTTTTTGTTCTTCACTTCCTCATCTGTGGTGAGGGCAACGATGACGGTGCCGAGCTGACTTGCCTTTTTCAGCAGCCGCACGTGGCCGTGATGGATGAGCGTGGCGGACATATCGACAAGAATGCGCATGGTGGCCTCCTTTTTTCAGGCTTGGTAGAAGAGGTCTTGAAAAAGTTCAGTTCGTCGCATCTCGAAAAGTGAGTACGCGGTTCCTGAAAGCTGTCGAGTCATATATCCTTCGGTCGTCATAATGCATATTTATATTATAAAAAAAGACACTTACACGGTATACGCCGACTTTTCCCACCGGGAACGAAGTCTGATGGCGAGAGTCGCCCGATAAAAAGTGTCTTCTTCCGAATGTGTCCGAGAATATTGGTGACGTATCGATACGTATCAGACAAACAGGAAAATTCCAACAAAAAAAAGACAAAACATCTCGTACTTATGTGATAACTGCGTTTTTTTATTGTTATTCTTTGCGGGGATTTTTTCTTTTTTGCCGAAGTTGCGGGCAAAGAGCCAAAGAAATCGAAAAGGCCGCATGGAACTTCTTTTAGGCATGTTTCAGAGAAGACATCCTCGGCGGAATGTCCGCCGGAAGCACGAGTCCATTCAGTCGTATGTTGACGGCATAAGCAACAAGGCATTCCGTGAGAAACTCTGCGGACTGTCCTGAACGGTGGCACTCAGAAAGGGAAGGGGGGAGGGCGTCATGACGCCGTTTGTCGCGCCGTCGGGGGCAGAAGCAAGAACAGAACGCCTGCCGCTACGGTCTGCTCCATGTCGAAAAAACGTTTTCCAGGAAGAGGCCGTCGCGCTGCTGCCGTTCCCGGTGCTGTAAGAGGCCGTGCTTTTTAGAAGGATTTTCTGAACACGCAGGGAAAATTTTTTCAGCCGTGCTCAGTCCAGTCCGGCACAGAAAGTCCGTTTGATGACAAAATGGCTCGTGGGAGCGTGAGCCGGTACAGCGGCCATATGGCACGACAATCACTGGGGCCGGATGTTCTGCCTCATTACTGCTTTTCGACGAGTTCTTCGGAGAGGCGCGGGGAAGATGGTGAGACAGCCGGGGGATGAAAGATGGTGTGCTGCCTGACGGCTCGTCTTAAACGCAAGGCGCGGACTTTCTGTGGTGTTGATGAGAAGTCAATAGTCTGAACAGTTGCTTCCGGGTGCAGGGAAAACGTTGCGTGTGCGAGGACTATTTTGTCCGGCATGTGTGGCGGCTTATGCCGTATCGTCTGGAAGAGACCATCTGGGCAGGGCGGAAGAATCTGCCGGAAGATGTGGGAGATGTGTGCCGTACAGGAAGGTTTTATTCAGAAGCGGCAACGCAGACGGGCGGGTAGGCGGGGAGGTCAGGCACGGTCTCCCGACCGGGATGAGGAAATCATAAAGAAGGTCTGCCCGGAATTCGCTTCATAAAGGAAACGCATGATGTGAGAAAGGAAGTTGCCGGGCGGTTCTTGTCTGAGGCAACTAGAATGACGGAATTCGATGGGCTGCGCCGGAAAAGAGTGAAACCTTCGACAGCTTTTTTAGTTAAACGAAAAGGGGAGAGGTTTTCTCCTCTCCCCGTAAGGCCGATTCAATCCGGCGCGGGCTAAGCCCGCAGCGAATTAGAACTGGTAGGCGAGGCTGAGCATGGCGCTCCAGCCGTTTTCGTCCCAATCCTTGTTGTTGCCAGCAAAGGTAGCATGGTCGTCCTTGTCGAAGTCGGCAATGACGTAGGCAAGTTCAAGGTTGGCGGTGAGGTTCTTGTAAATCTTGTAGGTGCTGGCGAGGTCGAATTCGACAGCGGTATCAGAGTAGGTCATGTACTGGAAGGGAGCTTCGGAAGAAGCAAAGGCAGTGTCATGGTTGGTGCCCTTGAACAGAGTCACGGTGAACTTGTGGCTCAGGTCCTCAAGGAAGGACACGTCTTCGATACCAGCCTGCACGCCCCAGGTGCCGCAGATGTTGTGCTGAGCGGCGAGGCCGTCATACAGACCGTACTGGCCGTTGTAGAGACCGTAGGTGGGATGGAAACGACCGGCATAAGTGGGAATCCAGTCCTGACGGCCGTACTGAGCGTCGCGGTCGTCACCGGAGCCGTACCAGGCACCCAGGATGGGAGTGCCATAGGCGGTCTTGTAGGAAGCCTTGGCCTGCACATACCAGCCGGCACGGTCGTTCATTTCGTATTCGCTGTCATAGCTGGCCACACCATAAGCACCGGACAGCTTCAGCACGAAGGGGTCGAAGTAGGTCATGGTGGAGGTCACACCAGCCCAGAAAGCATTACCGTCGGCAGTAGTAGCAGCAAGGGAACCATCGGTGGAGCCGGGAACCGGGGCACCTTCATCCAGAGCAGCGTACATGACATAGGGGGTCACGGCAAAGCCGTCAAACTTCATGGGAGCGGACACAGCGAAGAAGTCGGACTTGTCGGACAGAGAGGTGTCGTAGTATTCGCCGTCATCAACATAGTTGCCGCGCATCCAGAAGGCGTTGAGGCTCATCCAGTCGGTCACGGGAGCAGCTACAGAGATACCGTCACGGCTGGCCCAGGAATGGAAGATGGCGCTCTTACCGAAGGCGTCAGCGGGAAGGGCGATGAGCTGCTTACCCATACGAACCTTGACGTCCGTGTTGGGGACAATCCAGTCGATGTAGGCCTGACGGACGGCAACGCGGGAGTCACGACCGGTGGTATCGTAACCCCAGCTGTATTCAGAGTTATCTTCGGGAGAGATACCGGCCTGCAGCTGCAGGTAGCCGGAGAGGTTTTCATTGGCGGTGAAGGTCATGCCGATACGGACGCGCTGACCGGCAACATCGAAGTTGGAACCGGTGGCCATGCGTTCGCCGATACCGAAGGTGAACATGTATTCGCCGTCCATCTTGACGTCAACAGCAGAAGCAGGGGCAGACGCGGCAAACACCATGCCGGCAGCCAGCAGAAGCGTAGTAAGCTTTTTCATGGTAGTCATTCCTTTGAAAAATTTGGTTGATTGACACCGTATGGAAAATCCCTCTTTTTCCATGAGCGGAGCTTAGAATTAACCCGTAAAATAATCAATAAAAAAATGTTAACGAAATGATAATTTCAAGAAAAAAGTCAAAAAATTTTTATCATGTTTTCGTTAATTCAGCAGGTTGAGAAAGGAAAGAAAATTGGGAGAGAGGATTTTTGATATTTTTTACAGAAAAGTAATTTTTTATATAACCAATGAAAATATTTTAATTTTTATAATTTCTTCATAAAGCGGGCAGAGTCTGTTTTTCAAGCGTGCGCCTGGAAAAGAACGCGTCATGAGCCGGGATACGGTAGCCCAAAAGAGACTGCCTGGAGGGAGAAAACCAAGGTTTTGAAGTCGTCCAGGGAAAAGTCCTGTTGAAAATTTTGGCTCCTTCACAGGAGGGCAACGGACCTGTATTCGGTACGTCAGCCGTCACAACCTCACAGGGGGGGGCGGCCGGTAAAGGCAGCTCTCTCCCATGTCGTTTTGGAGGAGGCTCGATGGCGGGCGCTTGCGGGGAATGTCCGTTTCCCGGCCGAGGGGAATCCCATAAAGAAGACGGGTTGAGCTGGCGAATTTCTCTTTTTAGGGGAGGGCAGGGACACAGAAAGGCGTGTCGCTCTGAAACGGTGCCGTTTTTTTTGCCAAGGAAGAGGACAGGGGACGCGCGGGCTTGTTGCCTCGATTGCCTCAGTTCGGGATGTTCAAGGCGCCGGAGGGAGACTTCCCGGCGTTCCGTTTTCTGCCGAAACTCCGGCAGGCAGGCGATGAGGCATGCGTGGGGCGGCAATGGTGGTGTGGAGCTCATGTTCCGGTCCGGCAGAGGAGGCATGTTTTTGGAGCATGATTCTGTTTCTGCCGAAATGGCGGAGACTGGCCTCCTACGTCCTGCCCCCGGCTCCTTGAAAAGCGGAGATTTTTTCCTTTCACTTCTTTACCCTATAGAACTGTTTTTACAGGGTGCTCCCGGAAAACGGCGACACCGGTTTCGCTTTCGCTCCTGTTCGACGGATATGCGTTCCGGCATGCACGGCGGGGAGGGGAGAGCGCGCTATCCAGAAGCATCTGCGAACGAACTTCGGAAAGGGGGCTCTACGGTGTGTCCGGTGGGAGAGGGGAAGCATCCCTTTTTAATGTTAAATGCGGCCTGTAAGGAAAGTGCTGTCTGGCGCAACCTTTTCTTTTCCCTGTTTTTGCGGTAGCACAGGCGCTTGCCGGATTGTTTTTCATCGGCTTTTTCTGCTGCAGAGAGGCGGTGGAAGAAATGCCGAAGTTTGGTGCTTTCAAGACCGGGGCCGCACATGGCGCAGCACACCGAGCGATGCCTGTGGACGTGCCCACGCACCGGCATGAATGCTGTAACCCCTCTTCCTCCAAGGAAGGGGAATTCATCCGGGATGACGCCGGATGACCGACAATGGACGGAATCATGAGCAAAGAATATGACCCGCGCATGCACACGGCCGAGCACGCCCTGAGCGGTGTTCTCATCCGCCGCTACGGCTGCCCCCGCTGTTTTTCCACCCACATCAACGCCAACAAGTCCAAGGTGGATTTTCATTTCCCGCACGACTTGTCCGCCGAAGAGGTTGCTTCCATCACCGCTGAAGTGAACGAAGTGCTTGCCCGGGATTTGCCCGTGGTGGCTCGCAACATGCCCCGTGAGGAGGCCGCGCGTCTCTTCAATCTGTCCCGCCTGCCCGAAAGCGCGGGCGATACGCTGCGCATCGTTTCCATTGGAGACCCCGATTCCCCGGAAGGATGCGTGGACAGCTGCCCCTGCATCGGCGAGCATGTATCTCATACGGCGGAGTGCGGTTCCTTCCGCTGGGTATCCCATGAGTGGAAGCCTGATGACGGCGGCGTGCTGCGCATACGCTTCAAGTTGGATTGACTAAAATCGTCCGACGCCTGCGGGCATTTTTTGTAGCGCATGAGCTTGCCGCCGGCGGAGCTGCTGCGTCCCCGATGTTGACGAGGCGTTTTTGAAGGAAGAGCACCGTAAAAGGTGTTCTTCCTTTTTTAGGATGTTTCTTGAGGGGATGTGTTGGTTTGTAACGCGTTTTATTACAATGTGTTATGTTATTTTCTATTTAAAAATTCCCGAGGAAGGAAATTTTTTTGAAATTTAAGTTGACAATGAAATTCGTTTTCATTAGTGTTCTTTTCAACGGGGATGTGAAAGAGCCGGAACACGGCAGAGCGTTCCCGGGAGCCGTATTTTCGGCGGTAAGAGAATGGGTTCCACCGTCCGCCGGAGCGGTTCGTTCCTTGAAAAATGAAGAGAGTTCGCAACGACCGATTCAGGGCAAGAGTATTGACCTCCCCCCCCCCAGCCGTCTGACGACGGCTTGACCCGGCTTCTGCCGGAGGCGTCAGACGGCAAAATTTCCGCGAAGTTCCCTTTCGCAAGATATTGGAATGCGACCGGGTCGTATTCCGTGCTGAGGTGCCAGCCTCAGTCTCCTGGTGCGGCGAGGGCCGTTCCCCATAGGGGGGAACGGCCCGAAAAAAAAGAGCACCGTCCATTGCCCATAACAGCGTGGGGCGACCGAGCGCCTCATGCCTCCATAAAGAGCGTGTCGTGTTCATCCTGCATGCAGGGGACATCGTGCAGGATGCGGGTGTTTGCCTGTTCATGCGCTGAGGAAAGCGGCTTCGGCCCATGCCGGAATACGCATGAAAGCCGGATGCCTGACATGCTCATGAAGCGCCGTCTTCTCCGGGACGACGCTCACGCCGGAACATGATGTCTGGATGTTCCGGCAAAATTTCTCTGCCATGCGGCAGGAGCATGGACAAGCAGGTCCATCATCATATTCGCCATAGCTTTTCGGGAAAAACAGGTGTTCCCGGGAAGTTTCTCCTCCGCATTGCCGGTATGCTGCACGCCATGGCATGCCGGCAAAAATTTGCTCTGGAACCCATGGTTCCAGTCTCCTCCCCCCCCCTGCCGGGTCATCGACTCACAGCGGTGCCCCGGCCAGAAATTTCTGTCCTGCATCCACCCCGCAACGGGGTGAGTACTCCTGGTCGTGCACGGCGGAGAAAGACGGCATATCTCCGCCGTGCAAAAAGCGAACTCATATCGACCCCGGGGCAAAGAAGGCCGCTCGGGCACGGCACGGGGCCGTGTTCGGACATCTGCCCTATGGTCTCATGTCCCGGGGTTTTTCGTTGGAGAAAAAGTATGAAGGTTCTTATCGTTTACGGTTCCACCACCGGCAATACGGCAGGCATAGCGGAAGCCCTCGGCGAGCAGATTGGCGGCGCAGGGCACGAAGTGACGGTAAAGAGCGCCGCCGACGTGACGGCCGAAGGTCTCTGCAACGGTTACGATGCCGTGCTTTTCGGCTGTTCCGCCTGGGGCACGGACGAAGTGGAAATGCAGGACGACTTCAACGCCCTGTTCGAGGATTTCGACGCCATCGGCGCAAGCGGCAAGAAGGCCGCCTGCTTTGCCAGCGGAGACAGCAGCTTCGAGCATTTCTGCGGAGCGGTCGACGTGATTGAGCAGAGGCTTTCCGGCCTTGGCGCCACCATCATGGAGGAAGGCCTCAAGGTGGAAGGCGACTATTCCGGCAGCAAGGACGACGTGGATGACTGGGGCAGGCGCATCATTGCGGACCTGTGAACATTTCGGGCGGACGTCGTCCCGCCCGTTCCGCTCTGCCGGTCTTGCCGCACAGGAAAGGCGGCTGTTCGCGGCTGAGCGGAGAAGAGGATGAAGGCAGCCTTCCGGGGATATCCGGAGAAAAAGAGGCCCCTCATGGCATGGTCATGAGGGGCCTCATGCGTTATGGGGATTTTCGCAGAAGAAGCGAGGCTAACGCCGGTGTGCAGAGTGCTTTTTTCTGCCTGGATGTCGGACGCGGAAAGGACAACAGGCCGGGCAGGCAGTTCTGCTCTCAGGCTGACCTGACAGCAAGCGCCTGTGCGCTGCCGTTTCTTCGGGAGTTGGAAGGGGGGGGAGGAAAAAGCAGCCAGAACGGACCGTTTCAGGCAAAGGCTGGTGCTTTTCCGGGGGAAGCAGGGGCTTTTTCATGGTCCCGCCTGGGTTTCCACCTTCACAACGCGTCGCTTATTTTCCTTCAAGCGCGGGCAGAAGACGTTTCATGACGGCGGCCTTCATGCGTGCGGCGTCGAGCGGCATGTCGGCGAAAAGCTCAAGGGCGAGTATGGCCTGATGGATGAGCATGCCGAGCCCGTTCACGGCGAGGTGCCCGCG
>CALUPQ010000055.1 GCA_944322695.1 uncultured Mailhella sp.
GTCGAAGCCACCGAGGAGGTCGCGTAATGGCTTTCCGTAAGAAGTTTGCTCCTCGTCGCAAGTTCTGCCGCTTCTGCGCCGACGCCGAACTGGCTCTTGATTACAAGCGTCCCGACATCCTCCGCGATTTCATCACCGAACGCGGCAAGATTGTCGCCCGTCGCATTACCGGCACCTGCGCCAAGCATCAGCGCGCTCTGACCACCGAAATCAAGCGTGCCCGCCAGATGGCCCTGCTGTTCTACACTTCCGCCCATTCCAGCGAAGTGAAGAAGAAGACCAACATCTAACGGCATAGGAGAGCAAAATGAAAGTTATCCTTCGTGCCGACGTGGAAAAGCTCGGTCACCTTGGCGACATCGTCAATGTCAAGCCCGGCTACGGCCGCAACTACCTGCTTCCTCAGCAGCTTGCCAGCCTTGCCACCCCTGCCAACATCCGTGTGTTCGAACTTGAGCGCAAGAAGCTGCAGGCCCGCATGGACGCCCTGCGCGCCGCTGCCGCCGATGTGGCTGCCAAGCTCGAAGGCGTGGTGGTGACCATCACCATGCGCGTCGGTGAAAACGACAAGCTGTACGGCTCCGTGACCCCCGCCATGATTGGCGACGCTCTTGCCGCCATGGGCATCGAAGTGGACCGTCATCGTCTGCTTCTCGACGGCGCCATCCGCACCCTGGGCGAACACAACGTGCGCGCCCGTCTGCATGCCGACGTGGTTCCTTCCTTCACCGTGAAGATTGTGTCCGAAGAAAAGCACATCGCTGAAGAAGAAGCCCCCGTGGAAGCTCCCGCCGCTGAAGTGGAAGCTCCTGCTGAAAATGCCTAATCAGCTTCTTCGGAAGCCTGACGAGTCATGGACAGCCCGGATACCGTCATGAATGAAGCCGCCGCTCCTTCGCGGAGCGGCGGCTCTCGTCGTTCTTCCCGCCCGGATGCCGAACCTTCCGAGCGGGCGAGGGACGACCTTCTGCGCCGTGTGCCTCCGCACAGCGAGGAAGCCGAACAGGCCGTTCTGAGCGGCGTTTTTCTCCGTCCCGACCTTCTGCAGGAAATCATCGACCAGATTCGGGACACCGATTTCTACATTCCCGCGCACCGTGTCATCTTCGGGGCCTTCATGGCGCTCTTCGAGCAGAACACCCCGGTGGACGAAGTCACGGTCTTCGACTGGCTGGTGAATCATTCCCAGCTGGAAGCCGCAGGCGGCGCCGCCTATCTCGGCGACTTGTCCCGTGCGGTGGTGAGCGGCGCCAACGCCGTGCACTGGGCCAAAATAGTGCGCGACAAGGCCATGCAGCGCACGCTCATCGAGACTTCCGCGCAGATTATCAGCAACTGCTATGACGCCTCCAAGGACGTGCCCACCCTGCTCGACGAATCCGAGCGGGCCATATTTTCCATTTCCGAGCGCGCCAACAGCAAGACCTTTTCCAGCAGCAGCGAACTGGTGCGCTCCGTGTTCGATGAGCTGCTCGCCCGCTACAACAACAAGAGCGTGACCACGGGCGTGCCCACGGGCTACATGCTGCTCGACAAGATGACGGCCGGGCTCCAGCCTACAGACCTCATCATCCTTGCCGCCCGTCCTTCCATGGGCAAGACGGCCTTCGCCCTGAACGTGGCCATGCGCGCCGCTCTTTCCGGCGGAGCCACGGTGGCCATATTCTCTCTGGAAATGAGCAAGGAATCGCTCATGGACCGTATGCTCTGCGCCTGGGGCAGGGTGGAGCTTTCCCGCGTGAGACGCGGTTTTCTGGAAGACGAGGACTGGGCCAAGCTTTCCGCTTCGGCCGACGCCCTTTCCCGCGCGAAAATATTCATCGACGATACCGCTGGTCTCACGCCTCTTGCGCTTCGTGCCCGCTGCCGCCGCCTCAAGGCAGAGCACGGGCTCGACCTCGTCATGGTGGACTACCTTCAGCTCATGCACTCCGCCCGCAACGATTCCCGCGAACTGGAAATATCCGACATTTCGCGCAACTTGAAGGCGCTTGCCAAGGAGCTCAAGGTTCCCGTCATCGCGCTTTCGCAGCTCAACCGTAAGGTGGAAGAGCGTACGGACACGCGTCCCGTGCTTTCCGACCTTCGAGAGGCCGGCGCCATCGAACAGGACGCCGACCTCATTATGTTCATTCACCGTGAGGACGCCTACAACAAGAAAGGCGACCGTCCCAAGACCGGCATTGCCGAAATCATCATCGGCAAGCACAGAAACGGTCCCACCGGCACGGTGGAGCTGGCGTATCGGCCGGAGTTCACCGCCTTCGACGACCTTGAAACCACCTACGTCGAACCTTCCGAATCCCAGCAGGGATAGTTTTCTTCCTTTTCTTTCCGTGGTTGCGTTTACCGGGGCCTTCTCTGCCGTCACGTATTTTTCATGAGAAAGCCCGGTCATACGTTCTTAGGCGACGGCTGGAGAGAGGCGCCTGGAAATTTTTCCGGGAGCCCCCAACGTCCGCGGCGGGCGGAGCTTCTGGCGGTGGCAGGCGAAGCTGTTCTGCATGCCGAAGGGACTTTTTTTGAAAGAGGCGTTCCGTTCGGTTCTGTACGGCAGGACGGGAAGGCCGGCACGGCAATCCTCCTCTGCCCGAAGAAGGGGCAGCGAAGTGGCGGGAGAGGTCCCGTGTCTTCCCGCGTTTGCGTGCTCTTGGGCCGGAGCGGAAGAGAAGCAGGGCTTCTTCCGGGACCGGAAGCCACGCTGCTCCGTTCGAGAGCTTCGTCTGCGCGGCAAAGGCCGCGCTTGTTTTTTATCCGGCTTGTCTTTTGGGCGGTCGCGTGGTACTGGGAGCAGGAGTGCGCCTGCTTGCTCTCGGTGCTTCTGGGCGCTGCCGGAGAAAAGATATGCCGTTTTGGAATAAAGAGCGCATCAGCCCTTCGCAAATCATCGTCCTGGGATATTTTCTGCTCATTCTCTGCGGGACGGGGCTGCTCATGCTGCCTTTCACCACGCGGGACGGACTGGGAGCCAGTCCGGGGGATGCCCTGTTCACGGCCACCTCGGCCATTACCGTCACCGGTCTGGTGGTGCATGATACCGTGCGCTACTGGTCCCTGTTCGGTCAGGCCGTCATTTTGCTGCTTATTCAGATGGGCGGGCTCGGCGTCATCAGCATGGCCGTTGCCGTTGCCGTGCTTTCGGGACAGAAAATAGGCCTGCGCATGCGCTGGGTGATGCAGGAGTCCATTTCCGCACCGCATCTGGCGGGAATCGTGCGCCTGACGGGTTTCATTTTCAGAACCGTGCTTGCCGTGGAATTTCTGGGCGCTGTGCTGCTGGCCATCCGCTTCTGTCCTCAGATGGGGCTCGGCAGGGGGCTGTGGATGGCTGTTTTTCATTCGGTTTCCGCGTTCTGCAATGCCGGATTCGACCTCATGGGAGCAGACGCTCCCTTTTCCTCGCTGACGGGGTATGTTTCCGACCCTCTGGTGTGCGGCGTCGTCATGCTGCTCATCACCACCGGAGGCATAGGCTTTCTTACGCTGGACGATGTTCGTTCCCATGGGCGCCACGTGAAGCGTTACTGCTTGCAGAGCAAGCTGATTCTGCTCATAAGCGCCGTGCTTGTTCTCGGCGGCTTTCTGTTTTTCTTTTTCTGCGAATTTCTGCGGGAGTCGTGGAACATGAGCCCGGCACAGGCCGCGCTGGCCGCGCTTTTTCAGTCGGTCAGTCCGCGTACGGCGGGCTTCAACAGCGTGGACCTTTCCGCCATGAGCCCGCTCGGTCAGCTGATGACCATCCTGCTCATGCTGGTGGGGGCGGCTCCGGGCTCCACGGGCGGCGGGTTCAAGGTCACCACGCTTGCGGTGCTGCTCCTGGGGCTCATGTCCATCTTTCTGCACCGGAGGGACGTGCGGGGCTTCGGGCGCAGGCTGACCGACATGGCCCTTCGGCGGGCTTCGGGCATATTCATGTTCTATCTGCTGCTTTTTCTTGGCGGCGGCATGCTGCTCTGCGCCTTTGACGGGCTGCCTC
>CALUPQ010000056.1 GCA_944322695.1 uncultured Mailhella sp.
GTTCGAGCCCCAGGTCCAGCGTGACGGAAGGCGCCGTCAGCACGGGGTCGAGCGTGGGGGCGAGCTCCTTCACGAACAGGGAGGTGAGGGTCAGCACCGTGTTCCGACCTTCCTCTTCGGCGTGCGCGGCGTCGGCTTCGTCTTCCGGAGCATGGTGGACGCCCTCTTCCAGGGATGCGGCGTAGGCCGCGGCCGCGACGTCGAGCGCGTCCTGTTCGGCCATGACTTCTCCCGAGGCCTGCCGGTGACGCAGACAGGATTCGGCCGCCTCGCGCACCGCACGGCCGACGTGCAGGGAAAGACCGGGAGGCGTGAGTTCCTCCTCAAGATAGCGGCGCCGCCAGCGTTCGCCGCAGCGCTGGAACATCACAAGCTGGGAAGGGGAAAGAACATCCTGCATGACAAAGCTCCTGAATGATGCGGGAGCCCCGGCGAACGGCCGCCGGGCAGACCGAAGACGGTCCGGTTCCCTGTGGACAGAACAAGTTTTATACAAATGCAGATTGAATGTCAAATGAAAATTCTGCTTTTGTATAAACCGTAAGGAGGATGAAGAGGGGGGAAGAAGCGTGAGAGGCGGCAGGAGGGCGTGCCGGAGGCGCTTCGGGGGGAGGGACGGAAGCGGAGGGCGTCCGCCTGCATCCGGGGAGAGAGGTTCCTGCGGCGGCTGCGCGGGAATGAGAGAAACTCGTAAGGAGCTTTGGCGGAAAAGGCGCGGAGGTGAGCCGCTCAACGTGTCAGGGACGCGAGGCGGAAAAAGGGCGAAGCGGAGGAAGGCGGGTATTTCCCGCCGCGGTGCGGGAGGGGAAGGCGTGGCTACTTCTGGCTCACGTCCGACCACGACCAGATGACGCGGCCCACGATGCACTTTCGCCAGTCGCCGTCGAAGTCGTCCATGAGGCTGAGCACGCGGGGCGGGTTGTCGGCCGCGTTGTCGGAATAATAGGTAATCTGATAGTCGCCGTTGCGCTTGTCCTCCACGGAGACGCGCTTAATCATGCCCGAGCCGTCCTGCGGGTCGAGCACCAGCATCATGCGTCCGGGGGTGAGCACGTTTCTGTCGTCCCTGTCCACGAGCACGATGTCCCCGGGGTGGAGCACGGGCTCCATGGAGGTGGAGGTGGGGCCTATCTGCACGGCCAGCAGATTGCGGCGGCGCATGACCGCGGGCTGGTACTTATAGACCAGGAACCAGCTTTCGATTTTTTCCTGCGGAATGTAGCCGGGGCCCGCGCCCACTTCGCCCACCAGCGGGGCGGCCCAGTAGTCCTGGGCGTCGGGCGGAGGCACGTCCTGCCCGGCGGGCACGATTTCCGCGTCCACGAAGCACACGGGCCTGCCCGACTCGCGGCCGGGCACGGTGAAGGACACGCCGAGCTTTTCCAGCACGGGTTCCATGGAGCGGAGGGAGGGGACGCGGGTCTTCGATTTCAGCCATGCGTAGATGGTCTGATAGGGAATGTCGAAAAAGCGCGCGGCTTCCCGCAGGTTGCCGTTGAAATCGCGGGCGACCGTTTCTTCCAGAATGCTGAGGGCAGATTCGACGAGCTTCATGTGAGTTATCTTAGCGTGTTTTTTTGCTTTTGCAAAATTCTGCTTTTGTAAAACTTTTTGCTTTACATTTTTCTGCATTTGTAGATAAAAAGAAGTTGTGGCCGCGAGGGACGGCACGAACCTCCCCACGGAGGGAGGGGGCGGGCCCGCGGAAGGTGGATGACGGTCAGACGTCCGCAGAAAAGGCGGGCGCGTCGGAAGGGGACATTCCGGGCTCGTCGTGATGCCCCGGGGGATTGTCCCCCGTCCGGAAAATCCTGCGGGGCGCCCTCATCGGGGATGCCTGTGGAAGGCGGGCGTCGCCACCCGGCCCCTTGTGGGGGCGTCGCGTACCTGAAAAGGGCCGAGGTTCACCCCGGACAGCCCCTTCCTTGTGGGGAACTCGCCACCCGGCCCCGTCCGCCCCCCTGTGTGGAGGCGGGGGCGTCCCCCTTCGGTCGCAGATTCGGGAGGCGGACGTCATCTCAGGCCCGCAGAAACAGGCGTCGCCCCTTCGGTCTCAGGTCCGCGGAAACGGGAGTCATCCCAGGCCCGCAGAGGCCGGCGTCGCCCCAGGACTGCGGAATCGGGCGCGGCCCCGGAGGCTGGTGAGGGACACGTCGGGGGTCCGGCCGAAGGAACGCCGCTTCCGGAGAATCCGGGGAAGTTCCGGTCGGAAGGGCGGCACGAAAAGAAGGAGAAAGAGGCATGGCCGAATACAGGACGCTGCGCATGACATTCTGGAACGACCCGTACGTGGAGGAGCTCGAACCGTCGGGCAGGCTTCTGTACCTGTACCTCATCACCTGTCCGCACACGACCAATCTCGGCGTGCTGGAGGTGTCCGTGCGCAGGATGGCCTACGAGACGGGGCTGAAGGAGGAAGAGGTGAAGCGTCTGCTGGCGCAGGCGGAGGCGGCGGGCAAGGTGGTGAGGGACGGGAACGTGCTGTGGGTGGTGAATTTCGTGAAGCATCAGGCCTCCACGTCGCCGCGGCTGGTGCAGTCGCTGCGGGCGCTGTACTCGGCGCTCAGCTCGGAGAAGATTCGGGCGGCGGTGCTGAGGACCTATCCTCCGCTGTTTTCCGGGGAGGGTGTGGACACGGTGGGCGCAGGGTGCGGGGAAGAGAAAGAGGAAAGGGAAAAAGGAAGGGGAAGAGAGCGCTTTTCTCCTCCTTCGGAAGAGGAGGTGCGCGCCTACTGCGAGGAGCGGGCCAACGGCATAGACGCCGGAGCCTTTGTGGACTTCTACGCCTCGCGCGGGTGGAAGGCGGGGCGCGTGCCCATGAAGGACTGGCGCGCGGCCGTGCGCACGTGGGAGGCTAGGCAGCGCTCTTCGTTGCGGCCGGCCGCGCGGGAGGAGCGCAACGAAAGGGCCATACGCCGCGCGGTGGAGCGCTTTGAGAGCGCGGCGCTGTTCAGGGAGGAAGGACGATGAGGAAGGACGGAGAGGAAAAGGCCAGGCTGATTCGGCTGCTTGCGGCCAACTACTGTGCGGACGTGGACGAGGACACCACCACGCTGTGGCTCATGCTGCTTGCGCCCTACAGCGTGGAGACGTGCCGCCGGGCGGTGATTTCCGTGGTGCGGCGCTTCGGCTCGGAGTCGGTGCGTTTCGGGGCCATGCCGCCCTTTGCCCTGATTCAGAAGGCGCTGGACGAGGAGACCGGCGCGGTGCGCGGAGAGAGGGCGGTGGCGCTTCAGGCCGAGGCGGAGTGGGGCGTTCTGCTGGAGGAGGCGCAGCGCACGGGGGTGTGGCGCACGCCGAAGCTGCATCCCACCACGGCCTTCGTGGTGCGTCAGATGGGCGGCTGGGAGCGGGTGTGCCGCTGGAAGGCCGACGAGCTCGGCTGGAAGCGGCGGGAGTTCTGCGCCGCGTGGAAGGAGGCCTTCGGCCGGGAGGATGCGCTTTTGGAAGGGGCGCAGGCCGTGGCGCGGCTCGGCAGCGGGCCGGCGCGTCCCGGCGTGGCGTGGAAGGAGCGCACGCTCGCGCTCGCATCGGGCAACCGTGAACGGAGGGAAAGTCATGGGGACGAGGCGCTGCGCGCATGAGCCCTGCGGCCGGGAGTTCGAGACGGACAACCCTCGCAGGCGCTTCTGCTGCGAGCGCTGCCGCCGCTCGGCCCAGAACGCGGCCCGACGCATCATCCGCGCCGAGGAGAGGGAGGCACGCGAGGCTTCGCGCGCCATGGCCGACCCCTGGGCCCGGTGCGACCTTGACGACTGGAGCGCGGAGGAAATTTGGGCCAACGCCCTGCTCGACGCCCTTCCCGCGGGGCTGGAGCGGCCGGAAAGCCCGTTCTGAAAAGGGGGGAACCGGGGGCCCCGTCGTCGAAGCCCCGCGCCCGGCGCTGTCCCCCGGCCCGGGCACGACGCAGCCCGCGGGCGGAAGCTTTGCGCCTAGCGTTTTCCCTGCGCGTAGCCCTTGTGGTAGCCGGACTGCGTGTCGCTGATGGCGTTTTCCACGCCGGCCTTGGCCCGGCCCGCCGTCTCGCCCACCCAGGAGCAGCCCGCGGCCAGCGCCACGGAGAAAAGTACGGCGCAGATGAGCGTCTTACGAACAAGTGCCATGTCTTCCTGCCTTCGTTTGTGCGCCCTTCGCACGGTTCCGTACGGCCGGACGGCCGCCGTTTCCGCAGAATAAACGCTGCCTTCCCGCCGGTCAAGCGGAGGGCAGGGGGGGGCGGCCGCCCGTGCGAAGGAGAAGGGGACGGCCGCCCGTGCGGCGGGGAAGGGAAGGCCGCCCGGAACCGTGCGAAGGGAAGGCCGTTTCAAAAAGGCCCGCGGAGAGAGGGACTGCGGCAAGGCCCGGGCCTGCCGCGCGTCACGGGAAAGGGCTGAAGACGGGGGGTAAGGCACGGGCCGCACGGTTCGGCGCTTTTCGGGAAAGCGGGGAAGGGCCGGAGGAAGGACGAGAGCGCTTCATCCGTGCGGCAAGCCGGATTGGCAGGTGCTTTCATGCGTGGGCTTGTCGAGCGCGTCACGTGTTCGGGGAAAGCCTTTGCGTGACGAAAAAGGCGGCGCGGCCGCCGAAGGAGAGGAGAGTCATGAACGGAGAATGCTGGCGCAGGGCCTATCGTTTCAGTTCCCGCTGGGAGGCGGGAAAAATGGAGCCCGGAGCGGAGAGCCTGCTGACGCTGCGCGGCCGCGGGCTGGAGATGGAGGGCGGGGTGTCGCTGGAGCGGCTGGGGCCGGAGAAGGCGGCCGCGGCCCTGCGCGGCGAGCTCGGCCCGGAACTTGAGCTCGACGACGTTCCCGTGCGCTGCGCCATGGTGCTGTACGACACCGCCGTGGGCATGGGGGGCGAGTATGCCAGGCTCATGGCCCTGCAGGCGCTGGGCCTGCCTTCCGGCAGAAGGGGGGAGGAGGCGCTGCAGAAGGCGCTGCGCCTTTGCAACGACGCTCGCACCGCCTCGGCCATGTGCCACCTGCGCCGGGCCCGCTACTGCGAGCTCGTGAACCATCACCCCTTTCTGCGCGCCCGGCTCAGAGGCTGGCTGCGCCGGGTGGACGCGCTGGAGGAGGCCGTGCGCTGAAAGGGCGGCCTTTGGCGGACGCCCTTCCCGCCGTAAGAGGGTGGCGAGTTGACTTAAAGGCCGCGGTTTTCTATCCAGAAGGCATATGGAACGGACCGCATGCCCATGAATTA
>CALUPQ010000057.1 GCA_944322695.1 uncultured Mailhella sp.
CATGACTACACGCCGCCTCTCCGTCCCGCCCCGTTCCCCGGCCCCCAACGCCCGTCCCCGGCCCAGGCACAAAAAAAACCGCCCCCGCATTCTGCGGAAGCGTTCTCAATCCCCTGGAAAAACAGACTCAGGCGCGCTCGGCGTGCACCTCCACCTCCATGCCCTCCATGAGGGAACGGGTGATGAGGCAGTGCTTCACGATTTTGAGGCAGTGCTCCAGCGTCTCCCTGTCCTTGTCATCCACGTCCACGCGCACGTCCAGAGTCACCTTGCTCACGAAGGAAAGCCCGTCGCGCTCCACCCTTTCGGCGCGGCCCGTGCCCACGATGCGGTGATACTGCACGTCACGGGCAAGCAGGGCCGCGTTCAGAGAGCCGCAGAAGCAGTCCAGCGCAGCGCTCACCAGAAGGGCCCGCGCCGTTCCCTGGCGTCTGTCCGGGGATACCTTGTCGAAATCCCCGTGAATGTCCCCAAGCAGGGGGTGTCCCGTCTTTATGGTAAAACCGCGGGGCGTATGTTCGAATTCCACCATGTCGTTCATGGTCTCTCTCCTTGACATAGACTGTTGGGCCCCGAAGGGCGAAAAAATACGTCCGCCATGTGTCCGGCCGAAAAGGCTCAGAAAAGCCGGGCCTGACGAGGCCCTCACGGAGCGCACGCTCCGCCGGGGCAAAGCCCGCGCACCAGGGCCAGAAAACGTCTGCGCGGGATTTCCTCCGCGCCGAGGCGCAGCATGTGGGGCGTGGTCTGCTGGCAGTCCACAAGCCGCACGCCCCTCTCGCAAAGCCACGATACCAGATGCACCACCGCGGCCTTGGAAGCGTCCGGCCGGAAGTGAAACATGGATTCCCCGAAGAACACCCCGCCGAGCAGCACGCCGTACAGCCCTCCGGCTAGCTCGCCGTCCTGCCACACTTCCACGGAATGGGCGTGCCCCAGAAGATGCAGGCGCACATAGGCCTCCACCATGTCCGGCACCAGCCATGTGCCGTTCTGGCCCGGTCGGGGCGTGGAGGCGCAGAAGCGTATGACGTCCTCAAAGCACGCGTCCACGCTGTACTGAAAGCGCCCGCTTCCGAGCGTGCGGCGCAGCCTTGAGCCGACATGAAGCCTTTCCGGAAAAAGCACGCAGCGCGGGTCCGGCGACCACCAGAGTATGGGCGAGCCTTCTTCGTACCAGGGAAAAATGCCGCGCGCATAGGCCGCAAGCAGCCTTTCGGGCGACAAATCCCCCCCCGCCATGAGCAGACCGCCGGAAAGCGCCCGCTCAACGGGAGGAAACCAGAGCGGCCCGCCTTCGGGCATCCATGCCAGCGGGGCCGCCATGTCTACGGCCTGCTTACCGTGAAGGTGAGGTGCTCGTCATCCTTTCCGCCGGCCGAGACGGTCACCCTGCCGCCCTTTTCCAGACTGCCGAACAGCAGAAGCTCGGCCAGCCTGTCCTCGACTTCGGAGCGCACCACGCGCTGCAGAGGCCGCGCGCCCATGCGGGGGTCGAAGCCCTTTTCCGCCAGCCATTCCCTGGCCGAATCGTCAAGGCTCAGGGTGACGCGGCGGGCGGCAAGTCCTGGCTCGAGCGCGGCCACGGCCTTGTCCACGATGCGTACCATGAGCTCGCGGCTCAGGCTGTTGAAGGGAATCATGGCGTCGAGCCGGTTGCGGAATTCCGGACTGAAGGTCTGCTCCACGGCTCCGGAACTGCGGTCCGACGCGCTGCTCGTGGAACAGAAGCCCACGGGCGACTGCGCCATTTCCCGCGCGCCGGCGTTGGTGGTCATGATGAGCACCACGTTGCGGAAGTCCGCCTTGCGCCCGGTGTTGTCGGTGAGCGTGGCGTAGTCCATGACCTGCAGAAGCACGTTGTAGATGTCGGGATGGGCCTTTTCCACCTCGTCGAGCAGCAGCACGGCGTGGGGCTTCTTGCGGATGGCCTCGGTGAGAAGGCCTCCCTGCTCGAATCCCACGTAGCCGGGAGGCGAACCGATGAGCCGCGCCACCGCGTGCTTTTCCATGTACTCGCTCATGTCGAAGCGAACGAAGGCCACGTCCAGAAGCTCTGCGAGAGCCTTGGCCAGTTCCGTCTTGCCCACGCCAGTGGGGCCGTGGAAAAGGAAGGACGCCGTGGGCCGGTTCTCGCGGTTCAGCCCCGCGCGGGAACGCAGAATGGCCCGCACTATGCCATCCACCGCCTTGTCCTGACCGAACACGCGGGCGCGCAAGTCCGCCCCCAGCGTCTGCAGCCGCTCCTTCTCGCCCCGGCTCACGCTGCGGGCCGGAATGCCCGCCATGCGCGCCACCACGCGCTCGATATCCTGCACGGATACCCCCGCGCCGCGGCGGAAGCCGGGCCTGAGCCCTGCGGCCGCGCCGGCCTCGTCCAGAACGTCGATGGCCTTGTCCGGCAGGAGCCTGTCCTGAATGTGCCTTGCGGAAAGCTCCACGGCCGCCTGAACCGCTCCCTTGGAATACTTCACGCCGTGAAATTTCTCGTAGCGCTCCTGAAGGCCGCGCAGTATGGCCAGACAGTCCGCCTCGGAAGGCTCGCGCACGTCCACGCACTGGAAGCGGCGGCTCAGGGCGCGGTCCTTCTCGAAGTGGTTGCGGTATTCCTCGTGCGTGGTGGAGCCTATGCAGCGCAGCTCCCCGGCCGCCAGCACGGGCTTGAGCAGGTTGGAGGCGTCCATGGAGCCTCCGCTCGTGGCGCCCGCGCCCACGATGGTATGAATCTCGTCGATGAAGAGCACGGCTCCGGGCTTCTGCCGAAGCTCGTTCACCACTTCCTTGATGCGCGCCTCGAAGTCGCCGCGGTATTTGGAGCCGGCAAGCAGAGAGCCCAAATCCAGCTCGTACATGGCGATGGAGCGGAAGGGCCTCGGCACGTCGCCCTGCGCAATCTTGTACGCCAGGCCCTCGGCTATGGCCGTCTTGCCCGTGCCGGGCTCGCCCACCAGCAGAGGATTGTTCTTGCGCCTGCGGGAAAGGATTTCAAGAAGGCGGGAAAGTTCGGCCTCGCGGCCCACGAGAGGGTCGATGCGCCCCTGCTTCGCCTTTTCCACCAGGTCCACGGCGTAGCGCTCCAGCGCGGAAGCCTGCGGCGCATCCTCCTGCCGCTCCGCCGTTTCCTGCGTGCGCCTGCGCGCAGCCTGACGCAGAATTTCCGGCAGCTCGTGAGACACGAATTCCAGCACGCGCAGCCTGTCCACCCCCTGCTTGCGCAGGTAGAACACGGCCCAGCTGTCCTCTTCCTCGAACATGGCGGCGAGCACGTCCCCCACGTCGGCGTCCCGACGGCCGGAAGACTGCACGTGCGCCACCGCGCGCTCAAGCACGCGCTCCAGCGCCTCGGTCTGCAAAACTTCGCTCTCGGCGGAAGGCTCGGGACCGGCGGCGGGAAGATAGCGCGACAGATAGTCCTCGAGCTGATGCCTGAGAACGGGAATGTCCACGCCGCAGCCTTTCAGAATGACGCGGCCGAGCTGTTCGCGCGTCATGGCCAGCAGCAGATGCTCCACGGTCAGACATTCATGGCGGCGGGAACGCATTTCCATCACGGCCAGCGCCAGCGCCTGCATCAGAGAACGTGCCATCATCGGCAAATACCTCTCGTTTCTGTAAACATCTTCCTATTGTACCTGCCCGGAAGGGAGATTGCAAGGGCGACGGCCCGCCTGCCGAAGCCGCGTTTTGCCTGCCGCAAAAGGAAAGGTTCGGCAAAAGCGTCCCCACCCGTCCGGCCCGTGCAAAAGTGCCCTCTTTCCGTCCGGACGACGATTCCGGAGGACGCCCATCCGACTCCCCCACCTGAGGGCATCCCTTGCTTCTCAGCGGCTGGGCGACGCCGGAAGGCCGCGCGCATGAAGACGCTCTGCCCCAACAGGCTCATGCTTTGAGGAAGTGACGCTCCGGCTCCCCGCACACGAAGACTGTCCTGCCGGAAACGCAGGCCACTGGACGTAGTCCTATCCGGCGCCCCGGGTACGAGGGCCTCCCCCATGACTCGGAAACCGGAAAGGCCGTCCGGCGCAAGTCCCCGAGGCGATGGCTCTCCCCGGATTGGCACGCCCGCCCACCTTGCACAGCTTCCATCTCCCCCCGCCTGAAGGTCTCCCGCATCAGCATGGAATAGCGGTGGCGCCCTCCCCGCCCGGTTTCCGAAGCGAGGGGCCTGCTGTCCCCCTGTGCCACGAGCCGAAATGAGCTTGCCGGACAAGGGATTGTCTTCCGGCCCCGCTCCCCCTCCGCTTCACGCCGGAAAAGCCAGGACATTCTTCTTTCCTGCTCATCTTCCCCGCCCCCCCGCCTCTTGCGGAGAACCCCGCGCATCGGAAGCAGGGCTTCCGCCCCTCTCCCCTCCCCCGATTCACGTAGGAGAAGCC
>CALUPQ010000058.1 GCA_944322695.1 uncultured Mailhella sp.
TCATCACCACCTGGCACGACTCCTGCAACCCGGCCCGTGCCATGGGTCTTCTCGAAGAGCCCCGCTACATCCTCAAGCACGTCTGCAACAACTTCGTGGAAATGCCCGAGCACACCATCCGTGAGGAAACCTTCTGCTGCGGTTCCGGCTCCGGTCTGAACGCCGAGGAAATCATGGACCAGCGTCTGCGCGGCGGCTTCCCCCGTGCCAACGCCCTGCGCTACGTGCACGAGACCAAGGGCGTGAACTGGATGGGCTGCGTGTGCGCCCTCGACCGCGCGGCTCTGCCTCCGCTCGTCGACTACTGGGTGCCCGGCGTCACGGTGAGCGGTCTGCACGAACTCGTGGCCAACGCTCTGGTGATGAAGGGCGAAATTCCCCGCACCATGGACCTGCGTCAGGAAGATTTGCCCTTCCCCGATGAAGACCCCGCCGCCTCGGAGGAAGCATAAATGTATAACGCAAAATTCGTCATCCCCGGCATTCTCGTCTTTGCCGGGCTGTTCACCGCGCCTTTCTGGATTAATATGCTCTCTTCCGGCCAGCAGAAGGTTGAGGTGGTACTCCCCACGGAACCCGTCACCTTCTTCGGGGAAGAACGCACCGAGTGCGTGGAACCCCGTGAATGGATGGCCGCCAACCACATGGAACTGCTCCTTGAATGGCGCGACCAGGCCCTGCGTGAGAACAAGCGCATCTACGTCGCCACCGACGGCAAGAAGTGGGAAACCAGCCTGCAGAACACCTGCATGGCCTGCCACAGCAACAAGGCCGACTTCTGCGACAAGTGCCACAACGCCAACAGCGTGAACCCGTATTGCTGGGACTGCCACGTCGTACCCCAGGGGAACAATCATGAATTCGAGTAGACGTTATTTTCTCAAAGTCGCAGGTCTGTCCACCTTCGCCCTGGCCGCCGGCGCGGCCCGTGCGGAAGCGGCCGAGGCCTCTTATGAAGCCTATCCCGAGGGCCTGAAGGCCAAGCGCTGGGCCATGGTCATCGACACCCGCCGTTTCCAGACCCCCGAAGACATGCGTCCCATCGTGGAAGCCTGCCACAAGGAGCACAACGTGCCGGACGTTCCCGCTCCCCGCGAAATCAAGTGGATATGGGACGACACGTTCGAACACGCCTTTGTCAACGACCCCGACCCGATGCTTCCCGAGAACATCGAAAGCCGTCGTTTCTTCCTGCTGTGCAACCACTGCATCAACCCCTCCTGCGTGCGCGTCTGCCCCGCCGGCGCCACGTACAAGACGGCTGACGGCCTGGTCGCCATCGACTACCACCGCTGCGTGGGCTGCCGTTTCTGCATGGCCGCCTGCCCCTACGGCTCCAGAAGCTTCAACTTCCAGGACCCCAGGCCCTTCATCAAGGACCTGAACGCCGCCTACCCCACCCGCATGCGCGGCGTGGTCGAAAAGTGCACCTTCTGCGCCGAGCGTCTGGAAAAGGGCCTCATGCCCGCCTGCGTGGAAGCCTCCAACGGCGCCATCATGTTCGGCGACCTCAACGACCCGAACTCCATCGTGCGCCGCGTGCTTTCCAAGAACTTCAGCATCCGCCGCAAGCCCGAACTGGGCACCGACCCCGGCGTGTATTACATCATCTAGGAGGGAACCATGGTTGAAAAAGTTCTCAAGGGTTCTCCCAAGTACTACCTGTGGCTGCTCTTTCTGCTGGCCATCATAGGCTATGCCTTCATCGTCTATGTGTTCCAGCTCATCTACGGCCTTCAGATGACCGGCCTCACCCGCAACACCTCGTGGGGCTTCTACATCGCCCAGTTCACCTATCTGGTGGGCGTGGCCGCCGCTGCCGTGATGCTGGTGCTTCCCGCCACCTTCCATCACTATCACCCCTATCACCGCGTCATCGTGTTCGCAGAATTCCTCGCCATCGGCGCGGTCATCATGTGCATGCTGTTCATCGTGGTGGATATGGGCCAGCCGCAGCGCGTGCTGAACATCATCCTGCATCCCACGCCGAACTCGGTCATGTTCTGGGACGCCACCGTTCTGTGCGGTTACCTCCTTCTGAACGCCGTCATCGGCTGGACCTCGCTGGAGCATGAAAGCCGTCACGTGGCCGTGCCCCGCTGGGTGAAGGTGCTCGTGGTCATCTCCATCTTCTGGGCCTTCTCCATCCACACCGTCACGGCCTTCCTGTACGCAGGTCTCCCCGGCCGCCATTACTGGCTCTCCGCCATCATGGCCGCCCGCTTCCTGGCCTCCGCCTTCTGCGCCGGTCCTTCCATCCTGCTGCTCGCCCTGCTGCTTCTGAAGCGCCTCACCGGCTTCGACCCCGGCAAGGCCGTGGTGAAGTCCCTGTCCATCACCATCGCCTACGCCATGGGTCTGAACATGTTCTTCTATGTGCTCGAACTGTTCACCGCCTTCTACAGCGGCATCCCCGGCCACGCCCATCCCATCGTGTTCATCTTCAACGGGCATGAAGGACTCAGCGTGTGGCTGAACGGCTGGATGTGGTTCGCCGTGGTGCTCGCCTTTGCCAGCATCTTCCTCCTGGCCATTCCGAAGTTCCGCAACAACATGAAGATTCTGCCCTGGGCGCTCGTCATGCTCGTCATCGCTTCCTGGATTGACAAGGGCCTCGGCCTGCTCATCGGCGGTTTCTCCCCCACTCCCTATGAAACCTATGAAGTCTATACTCCCACCTTCTGGGAAGTCTCCATCGGTCTCGGCATCTTCGCCGTGGGCGCGCTGGTGGTCACCCTGCTGTGGAAGATAGCCCTTGAAATGAAGCGCGAAGGCGGCGAACCCTTCGAACTCGCCGAATAGCGCTCTGCCGGAAAATGCCGGCAAACGGATTCTCAGCCCCCCGGACGGTAAAACGTCCGGGGGGCTTTTTCTGTCGCCTAGGCTCATCGGAAACAACCTGGCCGCATCCCCCCGGCTCGACCGAAATATCAGCCCTCGGAAAACTCCCTTCCGAAAAAATGCCTGATGCGAACAGACTGAAAATCCCTAAGAACAAGCCGATGCCGACCGAAGACCTTTCGAAACGCGCCTTGACGCCGCAGAATGCCCCGGCTATAACGTCATCATAGTCTATGATGTATCCTGCGCATATTGCGTATCATTTCAACAAGGACTGTCTCATGGCTCTTCATATCGTCGAACATCCCCTCATCCGCCACAAACTCGGTCTGCTCCGCAAGGAAAGCACCTCCACCAGTGAATTCCGCATGCTGGCCAAGGAAGTGGCCCGTCTTCTTACCTATGAAGCCACCAAAAACCTTCCTACGGAAAAAAAGATGGTCAAGGGCTGGGCAGGCCAGGTGGAAGTGGACTACCTCGCAGGCAAAATGATTACCATCGTGCCCATACTCCGTGCAGGTCTGGGCCTCATGGAAGGCGTGCTCGACATGGTTCCCGGTGCGAAAATCAGCGTTCTCGGCCTGTACCGCAACGAAGAGACGCTGGAGCCCGTGGAATATTACAAGAAGCTGGCGCGTCGCATCGACCAGCGCGTGGCCTTCATCCTCGACCCCATGCTGGCCACGGGCGGCTCGCTTCTGGCCGCCATCGACGTGCTCAAGGCGAGCGGCTGCACGCAGATAAGCTCGCTCAACCTTGTGGCCGCGCCCGAAGGTGTCAAGGCCGTGCTCGACAAGCACCCCGACGTGGAAATCTATGTTGCTGCGCTTGATTCGCACCTCAACGAGCACGGCTACATCATTCCCGGCCTCGGAGACGCCGGAGACCGTATTTTCGGCACCAAGTAATACGCCGTTTCTTCAAAGCGTCCGGCCATGCCGGGCGCTTTCAGCCAAGCGTCAGAGTCCGGCAGGTGAAATCCTGCCGGACTTTTTTTGCATTCCCCTTTCAGGCGCCGGGAAAGCAAAGCGGTTGACGCGCCCGCGCCCGAAACTTACAAAGAAGAATACTCCCGGATGGACTCCCCTGCGCTTCCATCCCTACCCACGAAGCATCCCTCACGAACAGGTGGTCAGAATGGCTCGTTACTCTTCCAAAATAAGCAACCGGCACATGGTGGCCGTGCGATTCAGTTCCATGGGCGACGTGGTGCTCACCACGGGCGTTCTTCTCGACTGGCATAAAAAACACGGTACCATGTTCACCGTCATCACCAAAGAAGCCTTCGAGCCGCTTTTTGCCAACCATCCTGCCGTGCACAACGTCATCGGTTTTGACGAAGACGACCTTCGCGGCCAGACCATGACCATCAACTTCCGCGGCCTCATGGAAAAATACCGCGACTCCCCCCTTCTGGATTTGCACCGCAACCTCCGTTCCGCCATGCTGGCAAGAATCTGGAGGGACGCCATCATCTGCTACAACAAGATGGCGCTGGCAAGACGCCTGTTTCTCTGGAGCAAAGGAAGGTTCTTCGGGGAGGAACTGCGCCGCTACAACGTGCCGCAGAGGTACGCCATCGGCCTTTACGACAAGAAGGACGTTCCCTCCGCCGCCGAGCTCCGCCCCCGCATCTTCCTTTCGGAAGAAGAAACATCCCGGGCGCAGGCACAGCTGACGGCGCTGCGCAGGGAAGGCTCCCCCCTGGTGGCGCTGCACCCCTTCGCAACCCATGAGGCGAAAACCTGGCCCATGAAGGAGTGGATGCACTTTGCCGGTCTGCTCAGGCAGGAAGGCATCTCCTACTTCTGGGTGGGACAAGGAGAAGACCTGCCCGAAGAGGAAAAGTCCCGCAGCTTCGTCAACGAAACAGGTCTGCGCGAACTCTGCGCCCTTGTGGGCGCGGCCGACGTTCTTGTCACCGGCGACTCCGGTCCCATGCACATCGCCACCGCCGTGGACACTCCCGCACTTGCCATGTTCGGTCCCACCTGCCGCGAATGGGGCTTCTTCCCCTCCGGCGAACGCGACAAAGTCGTGCAGCTCGACATGCCCTGCCGTCCCTGCTCGCTTCACGGCGCCGGAACCTGCCCCAAGGGCAACGCCTGCATCATGAACATCACACCGGAGCGCATGCTTGAGGAACTCAGGACCATGCTTTCCTGAAACCATACCGGAATAGCCTGTAAAAACAGCAGCCGTCTCCATACAGCACAGTTCCCGTTCCGCCTTTGCGCGCAAAGCATTCCGGGTGAAAAAGACTGTCATCTCCCGCACTTGCCGCACTTGTTCCTTCTTGTATGGAACCATGTGATTTTTATATCATTTCTTAAGAAAAAAGATTCTCTTCTGTTGACCTGAACAGGTTCTGATGCTAAAGTGGGAGAAACTTATACCAGAAAAAGCTCATGCATCAGCGCATGACTTTTCCGGTTGCCAACTTGTCGGCAAGAGCCGCGACCTTCCCGCCGCCATGGAAGCTTTCGCGGCCATGTCCTGTCTATCAGCGCCAGGAGGGCCTTATGCAAATCTCCATTGGTCTGGGGAAAGAAGGGGCGGAAGAACGCCTTGAAAAGCGGGGCGTATCTCGCCGCGACTTTCTGAAATTCTGTTCCACTGTAGCCGTTGCCATGGGCATGGGGCCCGCTTTCGCCCCCACGCTGGCGAAGGCGCTTACCTCTTCCGCCCGTCCCGCCGTCATCTATCTGCATGACGCGGAATGCACCGGCTGCACGGAAGCGCTTCTGCGCTCCAGCAAGCCCTTCCTCGACGAGCTCATCCTCGACACCATTTCTCTCGATTATCAGGAAACCATCATGGCCGCCGCCGGTGAAGCCGCAGAAGAAGCGCTCCATCAGGCCATGAAGAATCCCAACGGCTACATCTGCATCGTGGAAGGCGCCATTCCCACCGCCATGGACGGCCTGTACGGCACCATCGGCGGCAAGACCATGTATGCCATCAACAAGGAAGTACTGCCCGGTGCCAAGGCCGTCATCTCCTACGGCACCTGCGCCTGCTTCGGCGGCATCCCCTCCGCGGCTCCCAATCCGACCGGCTGCAAGGGCGTGAACGACTGCTTTGCCGACCTCGGCATCAAGGCCGTCAACGTTCCCGGCTGCCCGCCCAACCCGCTGAACCTCGTGGGCACCATCGCCGCCGTGCTTGCCGGCATGAAGCTGGAGCTGGACAGCCTGAATCGTCCCAAGCTCTTCTTCGGCCATACCGTGCATGAACTGTGCGAACGCCTGCCTCACTTCGAAGCCGGCGAGTTCGCTCCCTCCTTCGACTCCGAGGAAGCCCGCAAGGGCTGGTGTCTCTACAAGCTCGGCTGCAAGGGCCCCGTGACCTACAACAACTGCCCCAAGGCCCTGTTCAACGACGTGAACTGGCCCGTGGCCGCCGGTCACCCCTGCATCGGCTGTTCCGAACCGAACTTCTGGGACAAGATGACCCCCTTCTTTGAAAACTAGCGAGTAATGCCACCATGAGCGAAGCAAAAACCACACCTCAAAGCTCCTACACCGGTCCCATCGTGGTGGACCCGCTGACCCGAATCGAGGGCCATCTGCGTATCGAAGTGGAAGTGGAAAACGGCCGCGTCAAGGACGCCAGAAGCTGCTCCACCCTTTTCCGCGGACTGGAAACCATCCTCAAGGGCCGCGACCCGCGCGACGCCCAGTTCTTCACCGCCCGCACCTGCGGCGTGTGCACCTATACCCATGCCCTGGCGTCCACCCGCGCGCTGGAAGACGCCATGAAGATAGAGCTGCCCCGCAACGCCACGCTCATCCGCAACCTCGTGCTGGGCATGCAGAACCTGCACGACCACGTGGTGCACTTCTATCACCTGCACGCGCTCGACTTCGTGGACGTGGCCGCCGCCCTTCAGGCCGACCCGGCCAAGGCCGCCAAGCTCAACGCCTCCATTTCCCCCCGCCCCACCAGCGAGGATGAACTGCGCGCCGTGCAGGCCAAGGTGAAGGCCCTCGTGGAAAGCGGCCAGCTCGGCCCCTTCACCAACGCCTACTTCCTCGGCGGGCATCCTTCCTACTATCTGGAGCCGGAAGCCAACCTCGTGGCCACGGCCCACTATCTGGAAGCGCTGCGCGTTCAGGTGGAAATCGCCCGCGCCACCGCCGTGTTCGGCGCCAAGAACCCGCATCCGCAGTTCCTCATCGCAGGCGGCGTCACCTGCTACAACGCCCTGCGTCCCGACACCATTGCCCAGTTCAAGGCGCTCTATCAGAAAGCCCGCGCCTTTGTGGAGCAGGTGTACATTCCCGATCTTCTGCTGGTGGCCGGCGCCTACAAGGACTGGGCTTCCATAGGCGGCGGCGTTTCCGACTACATGGATTTCGGTGAATTTCCGGGCAAGGAACGCGATCTGACCACCCGCTGGCTCAAGCCCGGCGTCATTTACAACCGCGATCTCAGCACCGTGCTGCCCTTCGATCCCTCGAAGATTTCCGAACATGTCCGCCACAGCTGGTTTGAAGGCGACGAGGCCCGCGCACCCTACCAGGGCGTTACCGATCCGCGCTTCACCAGAATGGGCGACCCCGACCGCTACTCCTGGATGAAGGCCCCCCGCTACGACGGACATGCCGTGGAAACCGGTCCTCTTGCCCAGATGCTCATTTCCTATGCCCAGGGCGACAAGCTCGTGACCTCCACCGTAAATACGGTGCTGAAGGCCCTGAACGTCGGTCCCGAAGCTCTGTTCTCCACCCTCGGCCGCACCGCAGCCCGCGGCGTGGAAGCCGTGGTGGTGGCAAACGGTATCGGTGAATGGATACAGCAGCTTGAAGACAATATCGCCAAGGGCGACAACAAAATCTGCATCAATACCGAAGTGCCCAAGAATGCCGAAGGCGTAGGATTCGTTCACGCGCCCCGCGGCGGTCTGTCGCACTGGATAGTCATTGAAAACGGCAAGATCGCCAACTTCCAGCTGGTAGTGCCTTCCACCTGGAACCTCGGTCCCCGCTGTGCCGAAGGCAAGCTTTCCGCCGTGGAAGCCGCACTTGTGGGCACTCCCGTGGCCGATCCCAAGCGTCCCGTGGAAATCCTGCGTACCGTGCATTCCTTCGATCCATGCATTGCCTGCGGCGTGCATGTGATCGACGGACGCACCAATCAGGGCTACGACTTCAGAGTTCTGTAGCTTACCGTAACAAGCAGGGGGAGGATGATGCATCCTCCCCCTTTTTTCATGGCTGAAGCAAGAGCGAGGCATCGTTACCGAAAACAAGGCAGCCGCCCTTCATGTCGGCAGACAGCATACCGGTCAACCATGCCGTCCGTTTTGCGTCGGAAACGCTGCACCACAGTATGAGATCATACTGCGAAACCATGTTTTCCGATACGACGATCCGACAAAGGTCTCCCCAGGTCTCGTCAAAGCCGCCTTTTCCGACGCGACATATCTTCCTGCCGCATGTCGGTTCTTTTCTTCCGGAATGTGCACTTTTCCGCTTTTTTGAGAACATCATGGAACGTATTCTCATTCTCGGCGTAGGCAATATTCTTTTCACCGATGAAGGCATAGGCGTGCGCGCGCTTGAATGGCTGCAGGAGCACTATGACTTTCCTGAAAACGTCACGCTGGTGGACGGAGGAACGCTGGGCATGGGCCTTATGGATGCCCTTCTGCAATGCGATCGGGTATATGTTCTTGATGCCGTGCTCGGTGACGGGGAACCGGGTACCATCTACCGCCTGACGGACGAAGATCTGAGAAAAAGCATGAGCTTCCGCGACTCTCTGCATCAGACCGATCTTGTAGATACGCTCATCTACTGCGACGTTCTCGCACACAGACCGCAAAGCCTCGCTGAAAACAGCACAAACAAAACC
>CALUPQ010000059.1 GCA_944322695.1 uncultured Mailhella sp.
CCACCGCCCACACCGTGCGCCCCGCCCTTGAATTCATCAAGACCAAGCCCACGGCCTCCATCGTGTCCAGCGCCTTCTTCGTCTGCCTCAAGGACCGCGTGAACACCTACGGCGACTGCGCCATCAATCTCGACCCCGATGCCGAACAGCTCGCCACCATCGCCGTGACCACGGCCGAAACCGCCGCCGCCTTCGGTCTGGAACCCCGCGTGGCCATGCTCTCCTACTCCACCGGCAACTCCGGCAAGGGTCCCACCGTGGACAAGGTGAAGGAAGCCACCCGCCTCGCGAAGGAAAAGGCTCCTGAAATGCTCATCACCGGCCCCATCCAGTACGATGCCGCCGTGGACGCCGCCACCGCGAAGACCAAGCTGCCCGGCGACCCCGTGGCCGGACGCGCGAGCGTGTTCATCGTGCCCGACATCAACACCGGCAACAACCTCTACAAAGCCGTACAGCGCTCCGCGAACGCCATCGCCATCGGCCCCGTGCTTCAGGGCCTGCGCAAGCCCGTGAACGACCTTTCCCGCGGCTGCACCGTTCCGGACATCGTCAATACCGTCGCCATCACCGCAATCCAGGCTCAGGCCGAAAAGGGACTCAACTAATGGTCAAGAAAATCCTCGTCATCAACGGCGGCAGCTCCTCCTTCAAGTATCAGGTTCTGGAAAAGGAAACCGAACGCCGCCTCTGCCAGGGCCTCGTGGAACGCATCGGCGCCGCCGACAGCATGCTCACCCACAAGCGCTTCCATGAAAACGGCGAAACGGAAAAGTTCGAATATCCCGGCAACTACGACACCCATGCCGCCGGCATGGCCAAGGTGGCCGAAGTGCTCATGAATCCCGAGCTCGGCGGCGTCATCAACGACCCGACGGAAATCGTGGTCATCGGCCATCGCGTGCTCATGGGCGGCCCCGACTATCAGGAAGCGCTCGTCACCGAGGAAGTGAAGCAGGTCATCCGCGACTACATTCCCCTCGGCCCGCTGCACAACCCGGCCAACCTCACCGGCATCGAGGCCATGGAAAAGCTCTTCCCCGGCGTGCCCAACGTGGCCGTGTTCGACACGGGCTTCCATGCCACCATGCCCGACTATGCCTACACCTACGCCCTGCCCAAGGAACTGACGGCCAAGTATCACATCCGCCGTTACGGCTTCCACGGCACCTCCCACCGCTTCGTTTCCAAGGCCGGCGCCGCCCTTCTCGGCAAGAAGCCTTCCGAAGTGAACGTCATCGTCTGCCACCTCGGCAACGGCAGCTCCGTTTCCGCCGTGCGTGCGGGCAAGTGCGTGGACACCAGCATGGGCCTCACGCCTCTTCAGGGCCTCGTCATGGGTACCCGCTGCGGCGACATCGACCCCGCCATCGTCCCCTTCCTCATGAAGAACGAAGGCCTGAGCTGCGATGAAATCGACACGCTCATGAACAAGAAGTCCGGCTTCCTCGGCATGTGCGGCAAGAGCGACAGCCGCGACATCGAAGCCGGCGTGAACGCCGGCGATGCCGACTGCATCCTCACCTTCAACACGCAGTGCTACTCCGTGAAGAAGTACATCGGCGCCTACATGGCCGCTCTCGGCCATGTGGACCTCATCGCCTTTGCCGGCGGCATCGGCGAAAACGCCGCCCCGGTGCGTGCCAAGGTTCTTGAAAACCTCGAAGAGTTCGGCATCGAACTCGACCCCGAACTCAACAGCGTGCGCAGCGGCAATCCCCACTTCATCAGCAAGGAAGGCTCCCGTGTGAAGGTGGCCGTCATTCCCACCGATGAAGAACTGGAAATCTCCCGCATCGCCGTGGAGATAGTCGAAGGCCGCGCGTAACATACGCCTGCAGGACTGGGCCCCTCCGGATGTATCCGGAGGGGCCTTTTTCTGTATTCCGCCCTGAAATGCCGCACTTTTCCCACATGCCCGGAAGGACAGGCCCGCCTTTGTCTCCCGAAGCCCCAGGCTTCTACAGGAAGAACATGACCGGCTACGATGAAATACGGCATGCGGGCCTGAACTGCGTAACCGTTTTTAATGTGAATTAACCCGCATAAGTTGCGCTCACAGGCATATTCTCTTATGCTTCTTTACGCATATAATCCACCAAGAATCCGGAGAAATCATATGGCACTTTCCATCATTGTCATGGGTGCGGCAGGCCGCATGGGTTCCATCCTCGCCCGCCTGGTGTCCGAGGCGGATGACCTTTCCCTCGCGGCGGTTCTCGAACGCCCCGGGGAGGAAGAGAAACTTGCAGGCTTCCGGGCTTCCGGTACGCTTGTTTCCAGCGATATCTCCACGGTTCTGCCGAAATGCCCGGGGGCCGTCGTCATCGACTTCACGGCGCCCGAAGCGACTCTCGTCACCGCCCGTGCGGCGTCCGCCCACGGCAATCCCATCATCATCGGCACCACGGGCTTTTCCGACGAACAGACCGCCGAGCTTGAAGAGCTGGCGAAAAAAAGCCTCGTCTTCCGTTCCGCCAACATGAGCGTCGGCATCAACGTCATCATGGACATACTGCCCAGGCTCACGGCCCTGCTCGGCGACGCCTACGACGTGGAAATGATGGAAATACACCACAACAAGAAGAAGGACGCCCCCAGCGGCACGGCGCTGCTGCTGGCCGACCCGCTGCTCAAGGCCAAGGGACTCACGAGGGACGACATCAACACCAACCGCTTCGACGTACGCGAACCCCGCAAGCATGCGGAAATCGGCATACAGTCCCTGCGCGGAGGCGATGTGGTGGGCGTTCATACCGTGTATTACATGGGTCCCGGCGAGCGGATTGAAATCACCCACCAGGCTCATTCGCGGGAAAACTTCGCCAACGGCGCTCTGCGCGCCGCACGCTGGATTTCCACGCAGCAGCCCGGCCGTGTCCATACCATGCAGGACGTTCTGCACAACTGAGTCGCTACCGAGGATATCCCATGCACATCATTCTGCTTCAGCACAATCCCATCCCCGGCGACTTCCGGGGCAACGCTCACAAACTGGCCGACATGGCCCTGAAGGCCGCCGCCCAGTCTCCCGCCGCTCCCGGTGAACGCACGCTCTGCATAACTCCCGCCTACGCCCTCGCGGGCGTTCCCTGGAATTCCCTGAAACACGTGGGCGGCTTCTACCGCCGCTGCCGCGACGCCGCCCACGAGCTGGCCGCCCTGCTGGAAAACGGACCGGACATGCTGCTCTCCCTCACCGGAGCGGAAATTCCGCTGTACGTCCTGCTTTCCGAGGGCAGGCTCACGGCCCTGGCCAGACAGGCCAACGGCATCATCCGCATCCCGAACGGCCCTTCCCTTTATCTGCCGGAAAGCGAGCCGGCCTGGGCCCATCAGGAAGCCCTCGGCCTGCTCAAGGGCTCCCGTGCCGCGGCTTCCGTGGACGCCGTTCTCTTCACCTCTTCCGAGCTTTTCCTGCCCAGGCAGCAGGAAAAGAACGAAACGCACTGCTCGGCTCTGGCAGGCCTGTGGAAGCTGCCCGTACTCGCCGTCCATCAGTGCGGCGCCACGGACAGCCTGGTCTATTCCGGTCAGAGCTTCGTGCTCGACGCCTCGGGCAATGTTCTGGCCCGCACTTCCGCCTTCGATGAAGCGGCCCTTGCCGTGGAACTCGAAAAATCTTCCGTCAGCGCCTCCGCCCTTCCGCTTTACGGCGACACCGCGCCTCAGACCGTGCAGCCCGCGCCGGAAGGCCCGGAAGCGCTGTTCCGCGCCGCGGTTCTCGGCGTGCGCGACTACGTGCACAAGTGCGGCATGACGGGCGCGGTTCTCGGGCTCTCCGGCGGCATGGACTCGGCCCTTGTGGCCTGCATCGCCGCGGAAGCTCTCGGAGCGGAAAACGTGCTCGCCGTGCTCATGCCTTCGCGCTGGAGCACGGACCACAGCGAAAACGATGCCGAAATTCTGGCGAAGAATCTCGGCATACAGGCGTTGACGGCCCGCATCACTCCCATCATGGACGCCTTCGATTCCGTGCTCTCGCCGCTCTTTGCCGGACTTCCCGCCGTGGATAACGACCTTACGGCCGACAACATTCAGCCCCGCATCCGCGGCACCCTGCTCATGGCCTTTGCCAACCGCCTGGGACGCGCCGTCCTCGGCACCGGCAACAAGTCGGAAAACGCGGCAGGGTACTGCACGCTGTACGGAGATACCGTAGGCGCCCTTGAGCCCATCGGCGACATCTATAAAACCGACGTCTATGCCGTGGCCCGCTGGTACAACGACATGCGCGGTCAGGAAATCATCCCCGAACACATCTTCACCAAGGCGCCTTCCGCCGAGTTGCACCCCGGCCAAGTGGACGAAGCCAATCTTCCGCCCTACGAGGTTCTCGACGCCATCCTGCGCGAACTTCTGGAAAACGGCGCCAACCCCGAAACCCTGGTGGTCCCCGGCGTGGCCGACGACGTGGTCCGCAGCGTGGTACGGCGCGTGGCCGCCTCGGAATTCAAGCGGCATCAGAGCGCGCCCGCGCTCAAGCTCAGCTCCTGCGCCCTCGGCGTGGACTGGCACATGCCCGCCGTGGCCAAGGCGCTGTAACCATTGCCTTCATTTTCCGCTTCATGCGGCAGGGCTCCCGAAAGGGAGCCCTTTTCGTAAATGCGAAGCGCGTAATTTGTGCGTGACAGAACGGACAAGTGCCGTTAGACTGTTCCTGTTTGGACAAGAGGCTTCCGGGCTCCGGAAGCCGGAAATGCCCCCGTCAGAAGGGGCATTTCCGTATCATGTTTCCCATGTTATTTTAACCACGGACATGTTTCATGGAAGACTCCTCCCCCGCATGGCTGCCTCACCTCGCCGAGGGTGCCCCCGTACACCTCGACATCACCCCCCGTTCCCTTCAGTCCTTCCTGGATGAGGCCGCAAAACTCTACGGCGGCCGCAAGGCCGTCATTTTCCAGAATCTTACGCTCACCTACCGTGAACTGAAAGACAGGGCCGACACCTTTGCCGCCGCGCTGCGCGAACACGGACTCAACAGCGGCGACCGTGTGGCCATCATGATGCCCAACCTGCCCCAGACCATCATCGCCTTCTGGGGAGCGCTCAAGGCCGGGGCGATGGTAGTCATGACGAACCCGCTCTACATGGAAAAGGAGCTGACCCATCACTTCAGCGACTCCAAGCCGAAGTTCCTCGTCACTCTCGATTTGTTCTGGTCCAAACTCGAACCTCTGCGTTCCCGCCTCGGCGTACAGACGTACGTCGTTTCCCGCATTGCCGACGCTCTGGCGTTTCCGCTGAACCTGCTCCAGCCCATCCAAGCCAGACGGCAGGGCAACTATCCTTCGGTGAATTTCGACGGCCACTCCGTCATAGCCTGGAAGCAGATGTTCCGCACCCGTCGCCGCTACAGCGAAGAACCGAAAGACGTAGCCAACGCGCTGGCCCTGCTGCAGTACACCGGAGGCACCACGGGCTTTTCCAAGGGCGCCATGCTCACGCACGGCAACCTTTCCGCCCAGATACAGCAGCTTCTTGCCGTCAT
>CALUPQ010000060.1 GCA_944322695.1 uncultured Mailhella sp.
TGGGTAAGAATAAGGCAAAGATAGCCGAGTACATCAGGCATCAGCTGGCCGAGGATAAATTCGGAGAACAGTTGAGCATCCCGTATGCCGGAAGCCCGTTTACGGGCCGCCGGTAACAGAAATGCAGCTGTCCGACCGTCCAGGCGCCTGTTAGGGCGCGGCTGGTAAGAAAGCCTTACAGGCGCATAAGAGGAACCACCGGCTATGCCGGTGGGGCCCCATTTTTCATGCATCTTCCGGGTCTTTCTCTTCACAACGGCCGCCCGGACGAAAAGAACGACACGCAACGACCATGCGAAAATCCTCCCATGCAGAGCGCCTTTTCCGCAAGGCGGGACACGTTGCAAAAAAACGGGGACGATTGACAAAAAAGCACGACGATGGGATTCTTTTCCAGACTACAGTTCCCCGCTTCCAAGGAAAGGATGCCGCGTCATGAAGAGCTCTTCCCTGTCCATTTCCAACCTCCAGGCGGGAAAGGCCCTGTTCAGCCTTCCGGGCGCCGCCATCGCGCCTCCGCCGGACATGGAAACCTGCCGGAGGCATCTCATGCAGTTCAGCAGGGAAATTTCCGTCCCCCGCGGCAGCAAGCTCATGATGGACAAGGTGCACTACGTGCTCGAAGGCGTCGTCACGCTCACGGCCGTCTCCGCCACGGGCAACCGCCATGCGCTCGTCTATTTCGAGCCCGGGGACCTGCTCGGATTCACGCCTTCGGTGAACCACGTCTATTCCATTCCCCACGAAGCCTTCGACTTTCTGCTCTTCAACGAATCTCTCGCCATGTTCACCAAAGCGCCCTGCCGCCTGCTCAGCATAGAGCACAGCGAATTCATCCGTCACATGGACGAAGAGCCCGTGAAGAACCTGCTCATGTGCGGCCTCGCGGGGAACCTTCTCAAGGTCATCGTCCAGTTCGTGAACAACTGCACGCTTCCGGCCACGGTGCGCGTCTGCCGCATGCTTTCGGTGTTCATGGAAAAGGAGCCCCCGTACACCCTGCCCCGTTACCTCACGCACACGGAAATAGCCGGACACCTTTCCCTGCACGTCATGACCGTGACCAAAATATTCCAGACCCTGCGCAGAGAAGGCATCCTCGGCAGAGAACGGGGCAAAACCTTCGTGAAGGACCCCGAAAAACTGATGAGCCTCGCCTCCCAGCAGAGCCTTCTTCCCCACAGGGCCTGAAAGCGCCGCCACGCATTCTTCCTTTCCGCTTTGTTCCGCCGCCCTTTTTCCACGGCGCAGCGCCTTCCGTCCGGCGTTCTTCCCCGCCGAACAAGGAAAATCACGAAATCCAGTCCAGGCCGGTTCTTTTTTGTCCGCTTCTTCCTACGGCAAGCAGCATCGCTAAAAGGACATGCGGCCTGGACGACGCCTTGCGGACATCAGCAAACGGCCGCGACCTACCCCCGGCGCATCTTCCTGCTCATCGCCGTGGACATGCCGCTCGGCGAGCCGTGACCGGCAAGGGAGTCAGCGTCGCTCTGCTCATGAAATACCTTACTGCGCGGCGCGCGTGAGGGCTTCGGCTACGCTTCTTCGTGCCTCGCCGTCGTCCTGCCCGGCATCACCTGCACTGGCGTCTGCAACTCCGTGGTCCCCGTGCCGCTCGCCATGGGCAACGCCCTCGGCATGAACGCAGGGCCCCACATGACCTGCTTCTTCTACGCCGTGCTCATCGCGCCGTGCCCCCGCGACATCCCCTTCGCCGCCATGTTCTTCGTCCCCAGCGGCTTCCCCCGGAGAAGCGGTCACGTGCGACGTCCCCGCCTTCCCTCATCATCGCGGACGTCATCGTCGTCGGCCTCCCGCTCGCCATGACGCTTTTCCGCACATACGGCGCCGGAAGGCTTGAACCGGTGCCGGTCCTTCCACAGAAAAAAGCGGAACAATGACCAGCACGGGACCGCCGATTCCTGCCCGGCCCGCCCGGGCCTCTTCCACCAGAAACGCGTGCCCAGCCGCTTCTTTCTCCGCCGACCCCGAAAAAATCTTTCTTCACAAGCCGCACTGCAAACAGACGTTCCGCCCCGAAAAACGCCCTTCCGGAAGGCCCGCAGGAAGACGCCGTCTCTTCCGGAAGAGGCAAAAAATCTTCACATCCTAGTTTAGACTAGTTTCTTTTGTACGTTTTCTCCTTATGTTAAGCAGCATCAGCTGAAGTGAAGCTCGAGCAGACTTCCGGCTTTCCCGAAGTTCGCCATCTCATTCACGAAGCGCCTTTTTTCCGCTTCACAACCGGAGTCCATCATGCCAGTCGCAAGACTTCCCCTGAGCACCATCATCCATACCGTCATCGGTATCGCGCTCATGTTTCTCGGGCACGTTCTGCCGTGCCCCTCTCTCACCGTTCCCGCCAGCGACGCCCTCATCGCCGCCGGTTTCCCCGTGGCGGACGGCAGCGCCGTCATCACCATCACCCGCATGGGCATGGTCAACGCCATGATTTTCCTCGGCGTGGTCTATCTCTGGACCTTCGTCGACACCCTCTGGCCCTGCTTTTTCGGCGTGCTCATGCTGGCCTTCAGCGGCTTCACGCCTGCGCCGAAGGTGCTCTCCTCCTTCCTCGGCAACCCCATGGTGGTGATGATTTTCTTCACCCTGTGCTTCGCCACCGCCCTCATTAAAAGCAACGTGGCCTCCTGGCTCGCCCAGTGGATTCTGCGCCGCGACTTCATCATCGGACGCCCGTGGGTCTTCACGGCCGTGCTTCTCGTGGCCACCTACCTGCTGGCATTCTTCGAGCAGACCTCCATCTGCTTCCTCATCTGGCCCGTGCTCTACAGCATCTTCGACCAGGTGGGCTTCAAGCGGGGAGACAAGTACGTCTCCGTCATGCTCGTGTATATCATCATCATGGCCCTGCTCTCCTTCGCTTCCGACCCGTTCAAGACCGGAGCCTTCCTGCTGCTCGGCAACGTCTGGAGCCTCGCGTCGAGCAACCCCGGCCTGAACGTGCCCGCACTTCCCGCGGCATCCTACTTCTGCTTCGCCATCGTGGTTTCCCTCGTGTCCATCGGCGCGCTGCTTGTCGCCATGCGCTTTATCTTCCGCGTGGACGTTTCGCCCCTCATGCACCTCGACCCCGCCGTGCTGCGCAGCAAGCCGCTTGCCCCCATGACCGGCTACCAGATTGGCGTGCTCGCGGCCTTCGGCCTGTTCGCCGCATGGATTCTTCTGCCCGGCATCATCGGCAAGGACAACGTCGTCGGCGACTTCCTCAGCAGAAACTCCCTGCTCGCGCCGCTCGTCGCCCTGTTCCTCGTGGGCTTCGTGCACCTTCGCGGCAAGCCCATCGCGGACATCAGCGAAACGGCCGCGGCCTACCCCTGGCGCATCTTCCTGCTCATCGCCGTGGCCATGCTGCTCGGCGACGCCATGACCGGCAAGGGCACCAACGTCACCGTGTTCATGGAATACCTTCTGCGCGGCGCGCTTGAAGGCTTCGGCTACGTGTCCTTGTGCATCGCCGTCGTCCTGCTCGGCATCACCTTCACCAACTTCTGCAACTCCGTGGTGCTCGGCCTCGTGCTCACCCCCGTGCTGCTCGCCATGTGCAACGCCTTCGGCATGAACGCAGGGCCCCTTATGGCCTGCTTCATCTACGCCGTGCTCATCGCGGCCTGCACCCCCGCGGCATCCCCCTTCGCCGCCATGCTCTTCGGCAACACCCAGTGGCTTACCCCCAGGGAAGTGGTCACCTACTGCGTCTCCGCCTCCCTCATCATCGCGTGCGTCATCGTCATCGTCGGCATCCCGCTCGCCATGCTCATTTTCTAGCGTCCGGCGCATGTCCCATGCGCGCCCCTGTGAACCTCCGCCTTCCGGCAACGAAGGCAAAACATAACAAAGGAGACACCCCATGGACAAATACGACGTCATCATCGTAGGCGGCGGCCCTGCCGGTCTCACGGCTTCCATCTATGCCGTGCGCGCCAACATGAAGACCCTGGTGCTGGACAAGCTCGCCCCCGGCGGCCAGATTATCAACACCAACGAAATCGCCAACTACACCGGCTTCGGTACCATCAACGGCGCGGAACTGGCCATCAAGATGTTCGAACACTCCCAGGAAGTGGGCGCGGAATTCGACTACAAGACCGTGACGGCCATCATCGACGAAGGCGACGTGAAGAAGGTGGTCTGCCTTGAGGACGACGCCGTCTATGAAACCTCCGCCGTCATCATCGCCACCGGCACCCGTCCCCGCCGCCTGCACATCCCCGGCGAAGAAGCCCACACCGGCGCGGGCATCAGCTGGTGCGCCATCTGCGACGGCGCGCAGTACCGCGGCAAGGACGTGGTGGTCATCGGCGGCGGCAACTCCGCCGTGGAGGAATCCATCTACCTCGCCGGCATCGTGAACAAGCTCACCATCGTCACCATGTTCGACCTCACGGCCGACCCCTCCGCC
>CALUPQ010000061.1 GCA_944322695.1 uncultured Mailhella sp.
GGTACACGGGGCAGACGTTGGCGCAGGCGCCGCAGCGCACGCAGCGCAGGATGTCCTTGAAGGCCGGGTCCTTGGCAATCTTGAGGCGGCCGTTGTCGAGGAAGACGATGTGCATTTCCTTGCGGCCGTCGGGACCGACGGCGCATTCGTTGGCGCCGGCAATCCAGGTGACGTAGGACGTGATGGCCTGAGCGGTGGCGTTTCTGGGCAGAACCTGCAGCACCTTCAGGGCGTCGGCCACGGTGGGAATGAGCTTTTCAAGACCGGCGAGCACCACGTGCACGCGGGGCAGCGTGGTCACGAGGCGCAGGTTGCCTTCGTTGGTCACCGTGCCGATGAGGCCGGCTTCCGCCACGGCGAAGTTGGCGCCGGAAATGCCCATGTCGGCCTTCACGTACTCGCTGCGCAGCTCCTTGCGGGCCACCTTCACGAGCTTCTGGATGTCTTCTCTGTCCTGCTGCACCTTGGTCACGTCGGTGAACAGGTCGGCGACCTGGTAGCGGGACAGGTGGATGGCGGGCATGACCATGTGGGAAGGACCTTCATGGCGCAGCTGGATAATCCATTCGCCGAGGTCGGATTCCACCACGCGAAGCCCTTCCTTTTCCAGGGCGTCGTTCAGGTGGATTTCTTCCGCCGTCATCGACTTGGACTTGATGACGTTGTGGCAGTTGTTTTCCTTGGCAATCTTGGCAATGATGCGGTTGGCCTCGGCGCCGGTGGAGGCGAGGTGCACGTGCACGCCGCGCTTTTCGGCTTCTGCCTTGAACTGCTCGAACAGTTCCATCATGTTCTGGGCGGCGTTGTCCTTGATGTCCGCGACTTCCTTGATGAGGCCGTCCACGTCCATGCCGTCGAAGATGCGGGTGCGGTTGGCCTTGTATTCAACGGCGAACTTGTCCAGCGTGGCGCGGAGGAACTTGTCGTCCAGCGCTTCCTGAATCTGACCGTGGTATTCCTTCATGTTCTTGGCGTCGGCCATGTCTTAGTCCTCCAGCAGCACGATATGAAGTTCGAGGGGGCCGTGCACGCCGAGGGCGCCCACGCGTTCGATGTCGGCCGTACGGCTGGGGCCGGTGATGAAGGCCGTGTAGGAGGCGCCGCCGCGGTTGAGAAGGTCGAGCATGAGGTCATTGGCGTCTTCCAGCCTGTTGACGATGCTGGACTTGCGCACCAGCATGACGGACACTTCGGCCACCATGGTGCCGAGACGCACTTCTTCGCTGTTGGAATTGACAACGCACGTCACGGTGTCGGCCACAAGGCCGTCGGCCCAGGTGATGCTGGTGTCGAAACCGCCCATATGGTCGCGCAGACCGGAGCGCAGCAGTTTGATGTCCGTGCCCGCCGTTTTTTCTTCCAGCACGGCGTATTCTTCATCGGAAAGGCCGGGAGCCGCGATGAAGCGGTCAAGAAGGGTGGGGAAGCCGTTTTCGCTCGCAGGGCCGTACTGCTGACCTTCTTCAGGCAGCAGCATTTCGCAGTGGCGCTTCTTTTCGGTGACGTCCACGGCGTACTGCACGGCATCCGCAAAATCCTTCGCCTCGTAAAGAGACGCGGGAATCGAAGGCGCCTTGGCTTTCACCACTTCAACAAGTTGTTCCTGAGTCATTGTTACTCCTTGGCATTGTTCCGCCGGAATGTGCGGTAGGAAAACAGGAAGGCCGGCACGGCAGGGCCGGCCTTCCCGCCGGTATCAGTCAGGCAGCGTTTCCGCGTAGATTTCGATGGGATGCTTGACGAGCACCTCATCCTTGTTCTGAGAGAGCATGTCGGAAAGCTGAAGCATGCAGGCCGGGCAGCCCGTGGCCACCGCGGTCGCGCCCGTGCGGACGATGTTGTCGCGCTTGCGCTGGCCTATCTCTTTCGACAAATCGTAGTGGAACAGGGTGAAGCTGCCGCCGCAGCCGCAGCAGCGGTCGGCTTCCGCCATTTCCACCAGCTCGTAGTTGGGGTTCTGGCGGATGTGCTTGCGGGGCTGTTCGGACACGCCGAGGCTCTTTTTCAGGTGGCAGGAATCGTGGAAGGTCACGCGGGTCACCTTGCCCGGGCCGCGCACGCCCTTGTCCGTTTCGTCCACGTGCAGAACGTCCACCAGGAAGGCGTTGATGTCCATGACGCGTTCGGCCACGGTCGCGATGGTCTTCTGGTGTTCGGGCGAAAACTCCGCGGCGAAGTGAGGCCACCATTCCTTCAGCGTGGCGGTGCAGGAACCGCAGGGCGTGAGGATGTACTGGATGCCGCCGCCCACAAGTTCACGGCCGATGACGTCGAGGTTCTTCCTCGTTTCCAGCACGAAGCCGGTACGGTCGCCGGAAGCGAGCGCGGGAATGCCGCAGCAGGTGAGATTCGAGGGCATGACCACGCCCACGCCGTGATGCTTGAGCACCTTGAGACAGGCTTCGCCGAGCTGGGTGTAGTACTTGTCGGCCATGCAGCCGGCAAAGAACAGCACCTTGATGCCCGTCTGACCTTCGGTGTGCAGGTTTCCGTACTTGGCGTGAAGCGACTTGGACGGCAGCTTCGCGATGTGGCGCGAGCCGATGAGCTTCTTGAAAAGCGGCATGTCGTAGGTCTTTGCGCCTTTCTGACGCATGACCAGCCCCTGGAAGGGGGCGGCGCTGCGCATCATGGCGCTGAACAGCTGCGGATGGGTCAGCAGTTCACGGAAGACGAACTTCTTGACGGGGTTGAGCCCGCGGTAGTCCACAAGGGCCTGACGGGCCTCCATGAAGATTTCCAGGATGGAAACGCCGGAAGGACAGTTGGCCTGGCAGGAGCCGCACAGAAGGCAGCGGTTCAGCTTTTCCTCCACCGCGTCGGCGTCCTCAATCATTTTATGAGCGAGGTTGTCGAGCAGGGCCAGCTTGCCGCGGCTCACGTCGGCTTCTCTGTAGGTCACGCCGAACACCGGGCAGACGGCCTGGCACAGGCCGCAGCGCATACAGTCGGCCAGCCTGTCGTCCAGCTTCATCAGTGTCTGTGCAAGACGGGTGATGTCGCTCATGGTTATATCCCCGTGATTTTGCAGGCGTTGAACAGGCCCTTGGGGTCGATGGCACGGCGCATGCGCTGAGAGAAGAGAATGGTGCCCTTGCTGGTTTCCTTTTCCATCCACTTGGCCTTGGCGGTGCCGATGCCGTGTTCGCCGGAGAGGGTGCCGCCGAGCTTGAGGGCCACGTCGAAGATTTCATCGACCGCGGCTTCCACGCGGGCAAACTCTTCCTTGTCGCGCTTGTCGCAGAGAATGGTGGGATGCAGATTGCCGTCGCCGGCATGACCGAAGGTGCCCATGTCCAGCTTGTACTTGGCCGCGATTTCATTGAGGTTTTTAATCATGGCCGGAATCTTGGAGCGGGGCACGGTGGCGTCTTCCAGCACGCAGGTGGGACGGGCGCGCGCAAGGGCGGGCAGAGCGTTGCGGCGGGCCGCCCACAGCTTGTTCTTTTCGTCGGCGTCCTTGGGAATGTGAATGCCCGTGGCGTTGCACTTCTTGAGCACTTCCTCCACGATGGCGGCTTCGTCGGCCACCTGGCCGGGGTGTCCGTCCACTTCGATGAGAAGCATGGCGGCGGCTTCGACGGGCAGACCGATTTTCTGGTCGGCTTCCACGTATTTCAGGGTGGCCTGGTCGAGCAGCTCCAGGGTGCAGGGCACCACGTGGGCGGCAATCATGGCGGCCACGGCGTCGGCGGCATCCTGCACGTCGGCGAATTCGGCGGTGATGGCGCGGGAGGCGCGGGGCGGCGGCACCAGCTTGAGGATGGCCTTGCTGATGACGCCCATGGTGCCTTCGGAGCCGACCATGAGTCCGGCGAGGTTGAAGCCGGTCACGCACTTGACGGTGCGGGAGCCGGTTTTCACCAGGTTGCCTTCGTAGTCATAGAACTCCAGCCCCATGACGTAGTCCTTGGTCACGCCGTACTTCAGGCCGCGCAGGCCGCCGGCGTTCTCGGCAATGTTGCCGGCAAGGGTGGACACGGACATGGAACCCGGGTCCGGAGGATAGAACAGGCCCTGAGCCTCCACGGCGGCGGCGAACTGGGCGGTGACCACGCCGGGCTGAACCACGGCATACAAATCCTCGGTGTTGATTTCGAGAATCTTCTGCAGGCTGTTGGTGAGAATGACGGCGCTGTCCACGGTGTCGGGCACGGTGCCGCCGGAAAGATTGGACCCTGCGCCGCGCACGGTGATGGCCAGGCCCGCCTCATAGCACAGGCGGATGATTTCGCCTATCTGTTCCGTCTGGGTGGGACGAAGAACCAGCGCCGGTACCTTGGGCGGGAGTACGGCGCTGTCGTAGGAGTAGCACTGCCGGTCTGCTTCGCTGGTGAAAACGTTTTCGGCACCCAGCAGAGCACTCAGGTCTTTGACTAAATTCGGACTGATCATGACATCCCCCTCCCCGAAGGGTTATAGAAGTCAGAAGGTACAGGTACAATTTTTACATGGAAATCATAATGGTAAAACCACAATCAACGCAAGGGGTTTTTGGTATTTAAGGCGAGGTGTTTTTCTACTTTTTTCCGGGCCATGGAGGACGTGTTGTTATAGGTCATCGGCATCATAAAAAATAAAATTTGCACAATGTATATGAGGTGGTCGCTGCAGGATGTTTGTCGTGCACGGAATGTTGTTGTGAATTTTCATATCCGAAAAAATATGACAGTTTTCGCTCATGCCCTCTGCAGGGAGCGCGGCGGTGACGTATGTCCGGCGACGGGACGGAGTGGTGGTGTGCGGCCGTACGTTGCAGGGACAGACGTTTTTTCAGAGATGAAAACAGCCGGCGGACCGACGCGGGAAGAAAGCGTCGGAATCGCCGGCTGTTGTTCATGACGAGGGAAAAACGAAGCGTTTTTCCGGGAAGTTCAGAAGATATTAAAAATCTGACTGGTCAAAGGCGCCCGGTTCTTGCAGGGAAGGCGCATGACCTTTCGGCAGGACTGGTCAGCAAGCATCAAGAGAAAGGACGATTTTTGCAAGGAGTTCTACGGCAGGGGGGAGTACGTCTTCGTTGAAGTCGAAGTCCGGGGAGTGATGTCCGGCGGCAAGACGGCTTCCCAGCATGAGATAGGCGGCGTCTCCGCCCTGCCTCTGCACGGCGGCCATGTGCACGCAGGCGTCGTCGCTGCCGAAGCCGGGAGCCGTGTCCCGGACAAGTTCCGGCCGGAACCACGGCATGGAAAGAGCTGCTTCACGGACGACGCGTATCATGCTCTCGTCGCTTGAGGCGCTTTCCGAGCCTCCCATGAGCCTGATGCGGCAGCGCTGCTCATACATGGCGGCCGTGTGTTCGAGAATGGCGCGGCAGTGCTCGAACATGTAGTCGTTGACGGCGGAAGTGGCGCCGCGCGTTTCGCATGCCATGCTGGCGCTGGCGGGGATGGTGTTGCGGCCGCTGCCCGCTTCGAGCCTGCCCACGGTCACGCGCGAATCGCCTTCGCCGTGGCGGGGCAGGGCGTGCATGTTGAGCGCCGCGCTCGCCGCGGCCAGCAGAGAGTTGGCGCCCTTTTGCGGTTCGGCTCCGGCGTGGGCGGCCCGGCCGGCGAATTCCACGTCGAACTTCGTGGTGGCCAGAAAGCCCTGCGCGCCGCACACGAGGGAGCGGTCTTCATCCGCCCACATGCCGATGTGCGCGGCAAGAACGTGCCTTGCGCCTTCAAGCCATCCCGCGGCCGCCATGGCCCGCGCGCCGCGGCATCCCTCCTCGCCGGGCTGGAAGAGCAGTCGGACGTTGTGCTTCAGTTCCGTCTGGCGGGCGGCAAGCTCATGGGCCAGTCCGAGCCCCATGGCGATGTGTCCGTCATGCCCGCAGGCGTGGCAGATGCCTTCGTGGAGAGAGGCAAAGCCTTCCCGATACGGCAGATGGGATTCCCGGAGGCTTTCCTGCACGTCCACGGCGTCGATGTCGAAGCGCAGTACGGTGTGCAGAGGCAAATCGGGGCGCAGGTCCGCCACAAGGCCGGTGACGCCGTTCATGCGCTCAAGCCACGGCCGTGACGCGCCCTCCCTTTTGGCCCGCCGTCGGGCGGCGTCAAGAATCTCCCCGTCCGGTACGCCCATGCGAGCTTCGGCGGCAGAAACGCGCTCCCCCACCACGGGGGAGAGGCCGAGTGCGGTCAGCTCTTCCGCAAGGCGTGCCGTAGTCCAGAATTCGGCCATGCCCGTTTCGGCATGACGATGAAAGAGGCGGCGCCAGGCCGTCAGCCTTTCCCGGGAGATGAGAGGGGTATATGCGTTCATGGCGGAGGATAAGAGAAAGGGGAAGGAGGGCTCCTTCCCCAGTTGTCGGTGAGTGGCGTCAGAGAAAAACGTTTTTTGCAGACGGGGCGTTCCGAAGGGAACCGGGCCTTCGGAAGCTGCCTGACGCAGATTGCGCAGGGTAGCTGAAGAAGGCTCTGCGTAAGCGGCTGTCGGGGAGAATGACTCCGGCGGCTGTCCGTCCGGCAGGATGGAGCGCGCCGCTGCGGCCGTTTTTCATGCGTGTTGCAGGCCGCGTCAGATTCTCAGGCTGTCGCGGATGTCGGTAAGACGGTTGCGGGCGAAAAGCAGGTAGGAGATGATGAGCTCCCCGGAATTGAAGGACGAAGTGATGTACATGGGGTCGTAATTGCAGATGAGGTCCATGTAGCGCATGGCTTCGGCCATGTTCTGTTCGTTGTTCTTGTTACCGATTTCGGGGTAGAGTTCATACAGGGCCTTCAGGTAGTCGCGCACCACGTAGATGACGCCCTGCGCTTCGTAAATGCGGTTGTCCAGCGTGTAGAAGGGCAAATCCTGGTTGTCGTTGAGCAGGCCGAGGGCGTAGCCGAACACGGTTTCGCCGAGAATGAGGTTGAAGGCGGAGTAGATGTCGTCGGTACGGCAGTTATAGACGGCCTTGCCCGCAAGGAGGTCCTTCTTGTACTGCTCCGTCATGGAAAGGGCCTTCTTGAAGGAGCCTTCCGCCGAGGGAATGAACAGCATGCCCCAGCGCTGAGGGCTGATGGCGAAGTAGTTGAGGCGGGCGTTGTAGAGCAAATCGTTCTCGCGGTCGTTGTTGCCGAGCTTGGCGATGACCGTGGAGTAGTGGTCGAACAGCATCTTGGTGGCCACGTAGGTGCCGAACTGCCGGTAGGCGCGGTTGTCCATAATCCAGCGGTTGAAGAGAATGTCGTTGGCCGTCCAGCCGAAGGTGGAGTCGAGCTCCGAGCTCATGCGGTGGGTCAGGGCGGAAAGAAGGGCCGCGCCTTTTTCCTGGTCCGTCATGTTTTCCTTTATTTCCGCCTGATAGGCGGGAAAGGTGGCGGGGTCCGCCAGAGTATAGAGCTTCTGGGAGCCCCAGACCGTGAACAATATGCCGACAAAAAGCAGCACCTGAATGCCCAGGGTTTTGGCTACAATGATGAAGTGTCGCTTTTCGGGGTGTATCATGCGATTCTCCTGAAAAGAGGGTTGATGTCGAATCCGCCGCGGGGACCAGGCATCCCTGCGCCCTGAACGTCGCCGGCTTTCGAAAGAACGGTTCTTCGAAAGCGGTTCCGCTCAAGATGAAGGCAGGCGCGAGGCTCCGGGCCGGAGACGGGTGACGAGGCCGTCTTTGCTGTGCGGTCTCATGTGCGACACCGCGTTTAAGAAAATAATCATGTTCGCGGACGCGTCCAGTCCGTCCGGCTAAACGGAGCCGAAAACACCGGTAGATGCCGTAAGGACGACTTTCGGGGCGTCCGAAGCATGACGGCGTTCGGAAGCGTCCGTCCGGGACCGCATTTGCCGCTGGCGTCGGCCACGCATGCGGGGAAAGGCGGCGTCTGCAGGCTGCTCTGCGGCTGACGGAACTTCCGCACGGGAAGGATGGTCGAACGGAAGACGTTCCATTTGTTTTTGCCGGAACACGTCCTCAGAACACGCGGCAGCCGTCTTCGGTGATGACGGCCATGTATTCCCAGCGCGCGCCGCCCCAGCCGGGGAAGTAGAGGCCGGGTTCTATGGTGACAATCATGCCGGGCTGGAGAGGCTTCGCGTTGGTCCGGCTCAGCCGCGGGCCTTCGTGCGTTTCCAGGCCTACGCCGTGCCCCAGCGAATGGGTGAAATATTCGGCCATGCCGCAGGATGCGAAATAATCCACGGCCACCTGATTCACCTCTCTGCCCGTGACGCCGGGGCGAAGCGCGGCAATGGCGCGGCGCTGGGCCTCCTGCACGTGCTCGAGCATCTGCGTGAAGCGCGCGGGGGGATTGCCGCCAATCCAGTACGTGCGCGTCTGGTCGGAGCAGTAGCGGTTCAGGCGGCAGCCTTCGTCCACCAGCACCATGCACTCGTCCGTGAACACGGAAGGCTTTTCCGGCGCATAGTGGGGAAGCGCCGCGTTGGCGTTCATGGCCACGATGGACGGGAAGCTGAGCTCGGAGGCGCCGTGCTCGCGGTAGTATTTTTCTATGGCCCATGCCACGGAGGCTTCGTCCTGACCGGGCACGAGCACGGAGGGCAGCCATTCCAGCATGCGGTGGTTGAGGGCCACGGACTCGGCGATGAGCCGTATTTCCTCTTCATCCTTGATTTCGCGCAGTTGTTCCACCAGGCCGTCCGCTGCCCTGAGGGTGAGCCCGGGTTCCAGACGCCGCACATAGGCCCACGGCAGATGCTCCGCCTCCATCCCGATGACGCCGGTGCCGCCGCAGAGCTTTTTGAGGAGTCCGTTGATTTCCTCGGAAGAGGAGGAACGGTAGATGAACACTCTTTCTCTGTCCCAGAGCTGGGCGGCGGCCTCTTCGTAGCGGGAATCGGTACACAGCCAGTCTTTGCCGTCCTTCATGATGATGAGGCAGCCGGAGCTTTCGTTGCACTGGCAGTCGTGCAGTTCGAAGCCGGAGAGATAGAAGCGGTTGGCGCTCTGGCTGACGATGAGCGCGTCGAGCTTTTCCTCATGCATGAGCCTGCGCAGGTTTTCCCGGCGAATGGCGAAGGTTTCCTTGTTCATGGTGTCCTCATGCGTCGCGCCTGCGGCGCGGAAAAAGGAGCTTGTGCTCCGTATGGTTTTCAGGGTCAACGTCTTTTTCCGAAAATGCCGCCGAGAAGTCCCCGCATGACGGCGCGTCCCAGCTCTCTGCCCACCGTACTGCCGATGGTGCGTCCCGCCTGCTTCACCACGGAGCCCAGCATGTCTTCCCACGCGCTCGGATATGCGTCGTCTTCGCTGGCCTGAGCTTCTTCCTTCTGTCTGCCTGTAAGAATTTCGTGGGCAGATTCCCGGTCCAGCGCCGTGCCGTACAGGCGCTGCATGGGGGAGCGGCTGATGATGTCCTGCCGTTCTTCCGGTGAAATGGGGCCGATGCCTCCTTCCGGCGGCAGAATGAGGGCTCTCTCCACCATGGCGGGAGCGCCGTGCCCATCCAGAAAGGAGACGAGGGCCTCGCCGGTGCGGAGCTGGGAAATGACCTCTTCGGTGTTCAGCGCGGGGTTCTGGCGGAAGGTTTCGGCCGCGGCGCGCACGGCTTTCCTGTCCCGGGGAGTGAAGGCGCGCAGGGCGTGCTGGATGCGGTTGCCGAGCTGGCCGAGCACGGCGTCGGGAAGGTCCGCGGGGTTCTGCGTGATGAAGTACACGCCCACACCGCGCGAGCGGATGAGGCGCACCACCTGCTCCACCTTCTGGAGAAGGACGTCCGGCATGTCGTCGAAGATAAGGTGCGCTTCGTCGAACATGAGCACGAGGCGCGGCTTGTCGGCGTCGCCCGTTTCGGGGAGTCGCTCATAAAGCTCGGAGAGCAGCCAGAGCAGCACCGAGGCGTAGAGGCGCGGCTTCTGCATGAGTTTGTCGGCCGCGATGATGTTGATGTACCCGCGCCCGGAAAGGTCGGCACGCAGCAAATCCTCGATGTTCAGCGCGGGCTCGCCGAAGAAGGCTCCCGCCCCTTCGTCCTCCAGACGAAGGAGGCTGCGCAGAATGGCTCCCGTGCTGGCCGGAGAAATGTGGCCGTATTCGGAAACGTAGTCGGCACGGTGCTCCGTCACCCAGGCGAGCATGGCCCGCAGGTCCTTGACGTCGAGCAGCAGAAGGCCGTTTTCGTCGGCAATGCGGAACACAAGGTTCAGAATGCCGCTCTGCACGTCGTTGAGCTCAAGAAGGCGGGAGAGCAGGGCCGGGCCCATGTCGCTTGCGGTGGCGCGAAGAGGCGTTCCGGCCTCTCCCGTCACGTCCCAGAAACAAACGGGGTAGCCCCGGTTTTCGTACCCCTGTTCCCTGAGCCCGAGGTCCCGTATGCGGTCCGCAATGCTGCCGCCGGGCGTGCCGGGACGGCACAGGGCGGAAAGGTCGCCCTTCACGTCGGTAAGCAGCACGGGAACGCCCATGGCGCTGAAACTCTCCGCCATGGTCTGAAGGGAAATGGTCTTGCCCGTGCCCGTGGCTCCGGTGATGAGCCCGTGCCTGTTTGCCATGCGCGCTTCCAGACACAGTTGCCGCCCGTCGGCCTCCAGCGTGACGGGGTTTTCGGCGGCGGCGATGAAGAGTCTTTTGTCGGAAGTGAACATGGCGGTGTCCTTTGCGGGCGGGGGGAACGGGGGAGGAAACGGCGTTTTCGGCAACGCTTCCGGAATCTGTTTCTGTGCGGAAGGATAAGGTTTTTTCCGAAAAATGCCAATGAGCTCCGGCGGGCGGAGGCGTCGGCGGCCCGACCACGGACAAAAAACGGGCGGAGCACAGAAGTGCTCCGCCCGCGGGATGTCACGTCGGCAGGAAGGTTACTTTCCGGCCCTGGCCTTCATCACCATGTCCTTGAAGTCGGTGAAGAAGGTACGGCTGTCGGTGGGACCGGCGGCCGCTTCGGGATGGTGCTGAACGGTCATGATGGGCTTTTCAGGATGGCGGAAGCCTTCCAGAGTGCCGTCGTTGAGGTTCACGTACACCTTTTCCACGCCTTCGGGCGGAATCACGCAGAAGCCGTGGTTCTGGGAGGAAATCTCGATGCGGCCGGTGAGCAGGTTCTTCACCGGATGGTTCACGCCGTGATGGCCGAACTTCAGCTTGGTGGTGGTGCCGCCGAGGGCGTGACCGAGAAGCTGATGGCCGAGGCAGATGGCGCCGATGGGGAAGATTTCCGCCATCTTGGCGATTTCCGCGATTTCCGTCTTCAGCGTGGCCGGGTCGCCGGGGCCATTGGAGAGGAACACGCCGTCGGGGTTCACGGCCTTGACCTGTTCACAGGTGAAGGACGGGGGCACGACGAGAAGTTCCATGTCCTGAGCGGCGAGCAGGCGCAGGATGTTCCACTTGATGCCGAAGTCATAGACCACGATGTTGAGCGCCTTGCCGGAGGGCCAGTCGTAGGAGCCGTCGGCGTTGAGCTGAACGGGGGCGGGGCGGCCTGCGGCGTCGTCCCAGCGGTAGGGAGAGGCGGGAGCCACGCGGGTGACGAGGTTCTGGCCTTCCATGGAAGGCAGCTCTTGCGCCTTCTTCACCAGCTCATCGGCATCGAGGATGCTGGTGGAGATGCAGCCGCGCATGGCGCCGTTCTTGCGAAGGTGCAGGGTAAGGGCGCGGGTGTCTATGCCCTCTATGCCGGGCACGCCCTGACGCATGAGAAAGTCGGGCAGGCTTTCCGTGGCGCGCCAGTTGGAAGGCTCCTTGCAGCATTCCTTGACGATGAGGGCCGACATGTGCACCTTTTCGGATTCCATGTCGTCGGGGTTGATGCCGTAGTTGCCGATGAGCGGATAGGTGAGGCACACCATCTGTCCCGCATAGGAGGGGTCGGTGAGCAGTTCCTGATATCCGGCCATGGCGGTATTGAAAATGACTTCGCCGCCGGTCAAATCGATGGGGCCGGTGAAGGATTCCCCTTCGAGAACGAAGCCGTCTTCGAGGGCGAGCAGAGCTTTCATGCGTGTTCTCCTTTGATGGCTCCGGCATAGTAGTCCTGAATGCACTCCACGCGCAGCGCCTTGTTCTGCTGATGCTGGATGGCGCGGGCAATGGCGCGTGCGCCGGAAATCGTGGTGGTAAAGGACACGCCGTAGTGCAGCGTGGTCTGCCGGATGGCGCGGGAGTCGTGGGTGGTACGCTTGCCGGAGGCGGTGTTGATGACCATGGCCACTTCGCCGTTTTTAATCATGTCCACGATGTTCGGACGGCCTTCATGCACCTTGAGCACGGGCTGCACTTCGAGCCCGGCTTCCTTGAGGAGCTTCGCCGTGCCGCGCGTGGCCAGCAGCTCGAAGCCGAGGTCGGCGTAGGACTTGGCGATGGGCACCACGAATTCCTTGTCGCGGTCGTTCACGGAGATGAACACCTTGCCGTAGGAAGGCAGGGTCTGACCTGCGCCGAGCTGGCTCTTCAGGAAGGCTTCGGCGAACGTGCAGGCCACGCCCATGACTTCGCCGGTGGAGCGCATTTCAGGTCCGAGCAGGATGTCGACGCCGGGGAAGCGCTTGAAGGGGAACACCGCTTCCTTCACGCACACGTAGCCGGTTCTGCGCATGGACCAGGGGTCGAGCTCCTTCAGCGTCTTGCCAAGCATAATCTGCGTGGCGAGGCGCGGCAGCGGCACGCCGGTGGCCTTGGACACGAAGGGCGCGGTACGGGAGGCTCTGGGATTCACTTCGAGGATGTAGATTTTTCCGTCCTTCACGGCGAACTGGATGTTCATGAGGCCGACCACGCGAAGTTCCCTGGCGAGCTCGATGGTCTGACGGCTGATTTCCTCGATGATGCTGTCCGGCAGGGAGTAGGGCGGCAGAGAGCAGGCCGAGTCGCCGGAATGGATGCCGGCGGCTTCGATGTGCTCCATGATGCCCGCGACGTACACGTCCTTGCCGTCGGCCAGCGCGTCCACGTCCACTTCGATGGCGTTCTCAAGGAACTGGTCGATGAGGATGGGATGCTCGGGCGTATCGGTGCCGACCACGTTGTGGAAGTAGTCGTCCAGGTCGTCGGGACCGTAGCAGACCATCATGGCGCGGCCGCCGAGCACGTAGCTCGGGCGCACGATGATGGGGTAGCCTATGCGCGCGGCTTCTTCCTTGGCCACGTCCAGAGAGATGCAGGTGCCGTTCTGGGGCTGGAGAAGATGCAGCTTCTGGATGAGCGCCTGGAAGCGTTCGCGGTCTTCGGCGCGGTCGATGGCGTCGGGGCTGGTGCCGAGGATGGGCACGCCCGCGCGCTGCAGCGGCACGGCGAGGTTCAGCGGGGTCTGGCCGCCGAACTGCACGATGACGCCGTCGGGCTGCTCGGTCTTGACGATGTGCATCACGTCTTCGAAGGTGAGCGGCTCGAAGTACAGGCGGTCGGAGGTGTCGTAGTCGGTGGACACGGTTTCGGGGTTGGAGTTCACCATGATGGCTTCCACGCCCTCGTCGCGCAGGGCGAAGGAGGCATGGCAGCAGCAGTAGTCGAACTCGATGCCCTGACCGATGCGGTTGGGACCGCCGCCGAGGATGATGACCTTCTTGCGGTCATGCACGTCGAGTTCGCGGCCGGTCTCGTAGGTGGAGTAGAAATAGGGGGTGTAGGCTTCGAATTCCGCGGCGCAGGTATCGACGAGGTAGTACACCGGCTCCGTGCCCGTGGCCTTGCGCAGGGCGGCCACGTCGCTTTCGGGGCGCTTCCACATTTCGGCAAGCTGCCTGTCGGAGAAGCCGAATTCCTTGGCGCGGCGCAGCAGGCGGGTGAGCTCGGGGTTGTCCGGCGTCATGGAGTTGCCGAGGGCGAAGTCTCTGAGTTCGCCTTCCATCTTCACGATGTCGCGAATCTGGCGCAGGAACCAGAGGTCGATGGCGGTGACGGCGTGGATTTCCTCCACGCTCATGCCCGCGAGAAGGGCCTGACGCAGGGCGAAGATGCGCCTGGAGTTCGGCGTGCGCAGCTTGGCCATGATGTCGTCCATGGAGGGCAGCGCGTCGCGGAAGTGGCTGCCGAGGCCGGGAGCGCCGATTTCCAGGGAGCGGAGACCTTTCTGCAGCGCTTCCTTGAAGGTGCGGCCGATGGCCATGGTTTCGCCCACGCTCTTCATGGAGGTGGTGAGCTCGTCCTTGGCGCCGGCGAACTTTTCAAAGGTGAAGCGGGGAATCTTCACCACGCAGTAGTCGATGGCGGGCTCGAAGCTGGCCATGGTCTCGCGGGTGATGTCGTTGGGAATTTCGTCCAGCGTGTAGCCGATGGCGAGCTTGGCCGCAATCTTGGCGATGGGGAAGCCGGTTGCCTTGGACGCCAGCGCGGAGGAGCGGGACACGCGGGGGTTCATCTCAATGACGACCAGTTCGCCGTTTTCGGGGTTCAGACCGAACTGCACGTTGGAGCCGCCGGTCTCCACGCCGATTTCACGCATGATGGCGATGGAGGCGTCGCGGATTTTCTGATATTCCACATCGGTGAGCGTCTGCACGGGAGCCACGGTGATGGAGTCGCCGGTATGCACGCCCATGGGGTCGAGGTTTTCGATGGAGCACACGATGACGCAGTTGTCCTTGCGGTCGCGCATGACTTCCATTTCGATTTCCTTCCAGCCGAGCACGGACTGCTCCACCAGCACTTCGCTGGTGAGGGAGGCGTCGAGACCGCCGGCGGCGATTTCTTCGAGGTCTTCCTGGTTGTAGGCCACGCCGCCGCCGGAACCGCCGAGGGTGAAGGCAGGACGGATGATGAGCGGGAAGGGCATTTCCGCGGCGATGCGGCGCACGTCTTCCATGTTGCGGGCGATTTCGCTGCGCGGCACCTTGATGCCGATGTTCTCCATGGCGGCGCGGAACAGTTCGCGGCTTTCGGCCTTTTCGATGACCTTGGCGTTGGCGCCGATGAGCTCGACGCCGCATTCCTCAAGCACGCCCATCTTTTCCAGCGCGAGAGCCGTGTTCAGGCCCGTCTGCCCGCCCAGCGTGGGCAGAATGGCGTCGGGCCGCTCCTTGCGGACGATGGCCGCCACGGTTTCGGGTTCAATGGGTTCGATATAGGTCCGGTCTGCAAGACCGGGGTCGGTCATAATGGTAGCCGGGTTGGAATTGACAAGGATGACTTCGTACCCTTCTTCCTTGAGTGCCTTCACGGCCTGGGTACCGGAATAGTCGAATTCACAGGCCTGGCCGATGACAATCGGGCCGGAGCCTATGACCATAATGCGCTTAAGGTCTGTACGCTTAGGCATATTCCGCTCCTAAAGTAGGTTTAAACTTGCGTATGATTACACGTTGGCCTGAGATAATCAAGCGCCGCTTCCGGGCCCAGCCCCGGAAGTTTTCATGGATGCGGCCCGTGAGTCTGCTTCCGGCGGCGGAATGCGGCGTTGAAAGGCGCCGCGGAGCCGTGCGGAGGCTTCGGGGGAAAGGCGTGCCGCAGGCGGAAAAGGCCGTAAAAAAGGCCGTGGGCGATGCTCACGGCCTTTGGAAACGCTATTCTTCCCGTGTGGCGATGACGGTATGTATCTGTTTGGCGTCGGCGTCGGAAATGGTGAACAGCCAGCCCGCTATGCGGAACTCCTCGTCCTTCTGAGGCACGTGTCCCGCATCGAGGCTGAGATAGCCGCCGATGGTGTCCACCTCGTCGGACTCCAGATGTATGCCGAGTTCCTCCAGTTCCTCCAGATAGGCGCGGCCGGAAAGCTCGTATTTGCCTTCTCCCATGGGGCGGATGTCCTCTTCCTTCGGGGCGTCGTGCTCGGCCTCGGTGTCGCCCACAATCACTTCCAGGACGTCTTCGAAGGTGGCGAGACCGGACGTGCCGCCGTATTCGTCCACCACGATGGCCAGATGGTTCTTGCGGCTGCGGAATTCCTGCAGAAGCTCGCTGGCAATCTTGGTTTCGGGCACGAAGAAGGGCTGGCTCATGATGCTGTCCACCGCGGAGCTCTGCAGCTCCGCCTTCATGAGCGAGCTCAGCATGTCCTTGGCGTGAACGATGCCGATGATGTTGTCGCGCGTCTCCTTATATACGGGCAGACGGGAGTGTCCCGTTTCCACGATGGCGCCTGCCGCTTCGAGAATGGTCGTGCCGGAGGGAAGGCAGTCGATGTCGGTGCGGGGCGTCATGATGTCCTGCACCTGAAGCTCATCGAGGGAAAGGATGGAAAGCAGCATGGAGCCTTCCTCCGCCTTCAGCTCGCCGTCTTCGCGCGCCTCGCGGATTGCCTGCTCCAGATGGTCTTCCGAAGATTTGCCGGAAAAGAAAGAACCAAGTTTAGACCACACGGTACTGTGGGTTTCGCCGTCCAAGACGATACTCCTTCACATAGGGTTCAGGCCGGAAATGGCCGACACGCCGCAGGGCGGCGTCGAATGACATCGGCTCCGGCTCGGAAAAGCCCGCATATCGGGCGCAATAACGGGGAAAACGCAGAAACCGCCTCACGGGGGCGGACATCCGGCAACACAAGCGCGCCTTCGCGCCGCCGTCGAAGAGGAACATCGGAAAGCTGACAGCCGGAATCCTCGGGAAGAGGGCTGTCGTTGCTCTGGGCGGTCGTTGGGCAGGTGTCGTTCATGTTTAATCCGGATTTTTGAAGTCGAGAATAGCCTGTTCGTGCTGAAAAGGCAAGATGCGGCGCGGAGTCCGTCCGGTTTTTCCGCCAATCCGGACGGGCAGGCAGGAGCATGGTTGACCTTGCGCCGCGAAATCTATATAGATGCCTTTGTGCCGGAATGGTGGAATTGGTAAACGCAGCGGACTCAAAATCCGCCGGCAGCAATGCCTTGTGGGTTCAAGTCCCACTTCCGGTACCAGAAATTTCAAGCACTTGCAGCGATGCAGGTGCTTTTTTTGTGCCTGAAAGTCCTTTGCCATGCGGGAAGCAGCCTGTCGGCACAAGGTCTGAGAGGTGAACGGTGCGTTTTTCTGAGGAAGCGCGTGCGGGCCTTGTATCTGTGACGGGAGAGTCTGGGGACGGCCGGATATGACATAAGGGCGTCAGGTAAAAGACGCCCTTATGGTAGGGAAAGCGTATGGGGGAAGCTCTCCGGTGACCGGAGAGCTTATGGAGAGCGGGCGGTACGGGAACAGCAGGGGCTGTGGTTCCGTCCGCCGGCCTGAGGTCATTTCAGAGAACGCGCAGGAGAAAAGTCCTGAGCGGGTTTTTCGACGATTTCCTCTGCCTTTTTCAGTTCCTGTTCCAGTCTGCTCAGCGTGCGGTTCACCTCCCAGCACAGGGAGAGGCGTTCCGGTGAATCGGCAGGAAAGCGATTCAGCAGCAGGACTCGCGTCAGGTCCGGCAGCATGGGGAGGCCGACGGCGGGAACGCGGTCCGGAGCACAGGACAGAGGCAGGTAAAGCAGGGGAATCAGCATGCGGCCGAAGGTCAGGCAGCGGGCATTGAGCTGGTCGACCTCCTGTTCAAGGTGCACGTCCGGTGTCGCCCGCGCATCCTCCATGCGGCGCTTTGCCGCATCCATGTTGGCCCGAAGCGCCGATGCTGCCCGACTCAGCCGGGCAAGACACTGATGAAGCGGGGCAAAGTCCGGGGTGTCGTCATGGTCCTCCATGGCAATCGAACCTTCTTCGAGTGTTTTCCGAAGGGCGGAACAGCGCTCTGCGGGAAGACAGGCCGTAACGCCTGCCGCGGCTTCTTCATAGCCGCGCAGGGCTTCCGAGAAGTCTTGAATGGTATGGGTATAGTCCCATGGCAGCAGCGGAGCGTCCGCAATACGGCGGAGCATGTGAAGGTAGACCCGGGTATCGTCTGCCAGAATGGCGGCATCCGCCTTATCCACCGTGTCCGCTTCGGAGTGCCACCACCATGCGCCGCCGGAGCCTCCCACAGAGCTTCTGAAATCGGGATGGTCGGGAGGAAGCGAGCCGTACATGCTGAAAGAGGTCAGGCCGATGCCCCAGAAGGACTGGTCCGCCTGCCGGGCAGGACGGGTGGACGGGATGTACGGGTCGGGACGTTTTCCCGTCAGCGCCTTCAGCACGGCCGGGTCCGACACCGTGCGCTCGGGAGCGGCTTCCTGCAGGCAGCGTTCCACAAAGGGCATGGCTTCGCCCATGGTATAGCGGGGCAGGCAGAGCGTGGCGCCTTTTGAGCCCGGAGAGTCGATATTGAGGTATCCGATGCAGTGCTTCCGCAGCGTATCCCTGAACGTTTCCGCATACCACGCCGAACCGCTGAATCTGCCCTGGGAATGTCCCGGCCACCAGGCAAGGCGCACCCCGAACCGCATCTGGGGCCCGGAGTGAAGAATTCTTGCCAGTTCCAGCAGAACGGCGTTGCCTGTGGCGTTGTCCGTGGCGCCGTCGAACCAGGAGCAGTAGTGGGCCCCTGCAAGAACGAACTCCGGCTTTCTGCCCGGAATATCCGCCACAGGAAGGCGAAGCACGCGGACTTCTTCCTCTGTTTTTGTATGCATGACGCCCCGTGTCCGGCCCTGCCGTATGCGGTCTGCCAGGGCGGTTCCGTCCTCATGGCTCAGGCAGAGGACGGGGAGGCGGGGGATGTCGTTCAGATTTGTGAAACCGGGACGGCCCCAGACCGTACCGGTGGTGTTCTTATGCACGGCTGCTCCCTGCGCCGTGCCGATGATGCCTACCGCTCCGTACTGTTTTGCGAGCTTTCCCTGAGCGGCGGAGACAAGTCCGTCCAGCAGCACGATTTTTCCCTTAGTGTCGCACTGCCGGTAATCTTCCTCGCGGCCTTTGCCGACAAAGACGATGTCGGCGCACAGGCCCTCCGGCGGAGTCGAGGAGGAAAAAGCCGTGCCTGCCCCGGACAACTGTCGGGCCGGATGAGATTCGTCGGCCGGAAGAACCAGACGGGCTTCCAGAGGATTGCTGATGAGGGCGCGGAAGCGGTGCACGGTGCAGCAAATGCCCCAGGACTTCAGTTGAGACAGGATATGGGAGCAGGCCAGACCTTCCTCTTCCGAGCCGGCGACTCGTTCTCCATGGGCGCAGAGTGCGGTTACATGGTGCATGAGGAGGGTTTCATCCGGTTTTTGTGAAGCGTATCGGCTGAACATGAGATGTTCCTGGTTTTATCAAAGGGTCAGACTGTGCGGGCATGCCGTGTTGCATGAAGTTCAAGAGCGACGAAGATGATGCCGGCGAGCAGTCCGGTGCAGTCCTGTAGCAGTCCGGTGAGCAGCTGGTCGGACGAGGTGGCCGTCAGAAGCAGACCCGAGAAGGGAATGAGGAGAATGCGCTTCCACATGGGAATCGGTCTTTTAAAGTAACCGACCAGCGCGCATCCGAGAAGGAAGCAGGCAAACAGCGCCGTCAGCATGGCCCAGCAGATTTCCCACGGTTGTCCTTCCATGAGGAAGACCTGGGAATAGGCGAACAGGAAGGGGGCCGGATAGGCCAGAGCGCCCATGCGCATGGAGGCAAAGGCCGTCTTCATCTGAGGAGCGTCCGCAATGGATGCCGCCGCGAAGGAGGCGATGCAGATGGGCGGCGTGAACTGGGAAACCGTGCCGAAGTACTGAATGAACAGATGAGCGGCGAGAACGGGGACGCCGGCTTCCACCAGCGTGGGGCCCATGAGCACGCCGAGCAGAATATAGACGGCCACGGTGGGCATGCCCATGCCGAGAATGATGCTGGTGACGGCCACGATGACAAGAACGAGGAAGAGATTGTCGCCGGCTATCTGCGAAAGGAACATGGGAAGAATGAAGCCGAGACCGCAGAGGTTGATGACGCCGATGACGAGACCGGCCATGGCAACGATGGCGGTGAGGGAAAGCATGGCTTTGCCGGTGTGGTTCAGCGCTGTGACGACCCATGTCAGATTTCTGGTTTCCTTTCGTACCAGAGCACAGGCGAAAACGGCGAGAATGCCCCAGAAGGCGGACATTTCCGGCGACTGACCGAAAACGAACAGGGCGATGAGCAGCGCCGTGAACGGGACGACGAACAGGTATGCCTGATGCAGGGTCTTGCGCAGGGACGGCAGTTCGTTGCGGGGAAGGCCGACCATTCCCTTCTTTCCGGCTTCGAGGTCCACCTGAATAAAGACGCCGGCGTAGTAGAGCACGGCCGGAAGGATGGAGGCGATGGCGACGGTGGCGTAGGGAATGCCGGTGAATTCGGCGATGATGAAGGCTGCGGCGCCCATGACGGGGGGCGTCAGGCTGCCGCCCGTGGACGCGACGGCTTCAACGGCGCCTGCGATGTGCGCGGGGTAGCCTATGCGTTTCATGAGCGGAATGGTGAACACGCCGGTACTGGCCACATTGGCGGCGGCGCTGCCGGTCAGCATGCCGAACAGGCTTGAGGCCACGATGGCCATTTTGGCCGGGCCGCCTCTGAATCCGCCGAAAATGGCCATGGCGAAGTTGCTCAGAAACTCTCCGCCGCCGACGCCGAACATGAGATTGCCGAACAGGATGAAGGCCAGTACGACGACTGCCGACACGCCAAGCGACATGCCGAACAGAGAGTTGCCGTCGAGATAGAGATACGTGAAAAGCTCCGGCCATGCCGTACCGGCCCCGCCGAAGATTCCGGGGACATATTCGGCGTAGTGGGCGTACAGTATGAACAGCAATCCGAGAATGAACAGAATATTTCCCGCGGTGCGGCGTACGGCTTCCAGAACGGTGACAATGGCCACGATGGAAAGGCCGATGCGCATGGGCGTATATTCTCCGAGCGTGCGCAGGACGTCCTCATAGAAAAAGGCGACGTACATGCCGGTGATGAAAGCGGCTGCCGCCAGCAGGTGGTCGTACCAGGCGATGCCGCGGCGACTGCGCTCCGTGGCGGGCAGCATCCAGAAGATGCAGGGCAGCGTCAGGGCGAAGAAGAGACCGTAATACTGCTCGCGCAGTATGGGCATGCCGATGCGTGAAGGGATGTCAAGAATGAAGAAGGCCCCTGCCAGAGGAATGGCGACAAGAATGGCGTTAATGAATTTTTCCATGAATCCCGACAGTCTGCGGGTGTTTTCCATATCTTCATTGGAGCTCATGAATTACCTCGTGGGAGTAAGGCTCCGTCCACCGGAAAAGCGGACGGAGCGGTGGCAACTCAATTCATGTTCAGGAAGGGATACTTGCCGTCCAGCAGTTCGGCCTGTATGCGGTCCATCTCGGGGCTCCATGCACCGACTTCCCGGAAGAAGCGGATGGCGCCTTCATGATAGGGGATGGTGGCGTTCCGAATGACGAAATCCTTGTCCGTCCAGCCCTTGCATCCGCTGTAAATCGGCCATGTTTCACGATAGTGCTCCCACCATGTTTTGGTGAGATGGTAGGCGAGGTCTTCGGACATGTGCGTAGAGGCGACGACAAGCATGGGATAGGTGAGCATGGTAGTACCCGGCTCCACTCCCGGAGCTTCATCGGGAAAGACGGCGATGCGGGAGCCGGGGAAGGCCGCCTGTGCCCGGGCTACGCCTTCCGGAGTGGTGGAGGCGGAGAGAAAACGCAGGGGGCGCGTGGCGTTGGCTTCGGAAACGGCGGCGTTGCCTGCCGACCCGAGGGCCAGTTCAGCCCGGCCTTCTCCATAGGCTTTGACCGAAGCGTTGGACGTGGCTACGGAAATGAGCGAGAAGTCCCGCTGCTCCAGAAGGTCGGCAGTGGCGAGCAGGGCCACGAGCCCGGCGTAGCCGCCCGGATGTGCGGAGAATCCTCCGGCCAGCACGCCGCCTTTGGCGTCGGCAATGGTCTTCCACGGCTTTGAGCGTTCCGTGAGCAGTCCCACCCACTGACTCGGGCCGGCTATAAGCATGCGGAGGTTCGGGTTGGGCGAATAGAAGGGTTCGGTGCCGTATGGGTCGCCGGGCAGAGGCGTGGGCGATACCTTGCCGCTGAACGCCCACCAGGCGTCGAGCACATGGACGAGCCCCATTTCCGGGGAGCCCTTGGCATTGGTCGTGCCCACCCATGCGCTTGCGCTGCTGCCGGGACGCGTGACGACCATGATGCCCGAATGTTCGGAAGCCACTTTGGCCAGAGCGTTGGAGATGGCGTAGTTTCCCGAACCGATGGGGAACGTGGCAAGGGTGATTCTCTTGGGGAGTTTTGTCTTTTCCGCCGCATGGCACAGGTATGCGGGGCTGAGAACGAGCGCCAGAGCCATGAGGGCGCCTGCGGTGTGAGACATGACGTGCATCAGCTTTTTCATAAGGAACCTCCCGTATATCATAGACTGAACAGCAGGGGGACTGTTCGTCGGAATTTCATTCGTGGTCAGATAGGCGGTTCGGATGTCCTCAGTCCTTTTTTCCGCCAGGGAAAAACGTCGAGGGGGCAGGCCAGGGCAGGTTGCGGGCCCGTGCCAGTCCGGACTTGTAGGGCTCCATTTCCCACAGGTGGACTATGCCGGGGTCGATGGGGCGGGCGTGGGAGAGGTCTTTGCCGCGCAGACCGGGAAAGTCCGGGCCGTAACGATAGACGCGATGAATCATGTTCTTAAGAAAACCCTTCTGAATGAGGGAAACGTTGTCCACGAAGGCGTCGCGGTCGTCGAGGTAGTTTGTCACGGAGCCGTCGTACAGCCACGGGCTGACGAATTCCCAGCATACCCGGGGTTCGGCTCCGCCGGTGACTTCGAACACCTGGCCGGGGCCGGATACGCAGACCAGTATGTTGCCGTTGGGAAGACGCTGACTGGAGCTCTGGTAGGGAGAGCAGAAGTTGAAGGGAAAATGAGCCTTGTATTCCCATACGATGTTTCCGGTGGAGATATCCACTTCCAGGATGCGGGAACGGTTTCCCTGCGGGCGCTGGCAGCCGTTGTCAAAGACCTGGATGTTGCCGTTGGGAAGAAAATGGGCGTTGTGCGGACCGAACAGGATTTCATCGCCGTCGTCACCGTAGGACGGAGCCCGCCCCGCGCCGTGGGTGCAGGGATTGCCCCAGCGGTAGGTGATGTTTCCCGTTTTCCGGTCAATGATGACGAATTCGCTGAAGTTTCGGCAGCATGCGACAATGCGGTCGCCGACGGGGTCGTAGTCGATATTGTTGAAGTGGACCCAGTCGTGGGTGCTGTAATAGCCGTAGGTGTCGGGAAGTCGGAAATTCAGGTCAAACTGGTCCGGTCCGGGCCCCACATGGTCCCAGAGATGCCATTCCCAGACGACGTTGTTGTCCCTGTCGATTTCCATGATGTAGTCAAGATAGAGCCCCTGATGCAGAAGGCCGTTAATCATGGTTCCTTCGGCGGGAAGCGTGCCGGGCTTGCGTCCTCTGGCATAGACTTCCTCATTGCTTTTGTTTTCAAGACAAATGACAAGCGTGTGCCCGTTGGGCATGGGGCAGAAGGCATGGGAAAGGCATTCGTGGGTTTCGGGGTCGTTTTTGATGTAACGCTGCAGAACGTTGCCTTCCCAGTCCAGTCTTTCAAAGCCTCCCGAGACTCCGGCAAAGCGTACGGCCGCATCCGTCAGCCTTATTCCGCGCAGCAGCGTCCCGTCTTCCAGCAGGAAGGCATAAAGGCCGGGAAGATAGTCGCTTTTCCAGGAGTGTACGATTTCGCCCTTCATGTTGAGCAGAAACGTCTCCTTGGAGAAATAGGGGGGAACAAGGTTGAAGCCGTTGAAGCAGAGGTCCTCAAAATATCTGTGTACCCCCGTGGGAATTCCGTGTACGCCTGCCATGTCCGGTCTCCTTATCGTTGCTGTAGGGTTATGCTGAAGGAAGGATGCGCATCGTTACCTATAGAAATGCAAAAGATATGCCAAATATTTTATCAAAGAAAAGTAACGGGATATCGTGCCGGATACTTGTCCGATGTTTAAAAATGCACTAAAAGGTGCTTAAATATTCAGTACCTTTCGGAGGAACGTGTGAAGCTGATGGCGCAAGACGGCCAGTCTCTTTCCGAGGTGGCGCTGGAGTTCTGCGGGGATTCTCTGGTTCTGGTATTCAGGGAAATGGGCCTGTCTTCGGCGCTGTCGTATTTACTGGCATTTTTACGGCGGTATTATCCGATAACCCGCATATTCTGCGGCATTCGGCAATACAGGGATGCCGCGTTCATTCCCGTGGCCGATACGCTGCCGGAAGGCGTGAAGACCACGCAGTATCTGGCCGGGCGTTCCCTTACGCGGGAGCAGATAGGCAAGATACTGGTGGATGATTCCCGGCCTTATGTTTTTTCCGAAGACCCCTTTCCCGACGCTCCGCATGGGGTCATGCGACAGGAAGATTTCATCTCCCATGTGCGCGTACCGCTGTTCAAGCTTGGAGAGGCCACCTTTCAGCTGGGATTCTGCTCCGACACCTCGGAAGCCTTCGGGGAAAGAGAGGCGCATCTTTTTCAGCGTCTGACCAGGCCGTTCAGCCGGGCGCTGGAGGAGGCGCTGCATGGGCAGCTGGACAGAGGTGCTTCCCCTGTTCAGTATGAGGACAGCTGGGCCCTGCTGCGCATGTGCAGAGGGCTGGTTGACCTGCAGGAAGAAATGGAGCGGGTGGCCGCAACGGACTATACGGTGCTGATTGACGGAGAAACAGGCGTAGGCAAGGACATGGTGGCCGATGCCATTCACCGGACATCCGCACGGTGGAACAGGCCGCTGATAAAAATCAACTGTGGAGCCGTTTCCGAATCTCTGCTGGAAAGCGAGCTTTTCGGCCATGAAAAAGGCGCCTTTACCGGTGCGACCTCCTCTCGTTCAGGATATTTTGAGGCCGCCAACGGAGGTACGATTTTTCTTGACGAGATTGGCGAGCTTTCTCCCCGGGCTCAGGCGGAGCTTCTCCGTACGCTGGACAACAGGGAGATTCTGCGTGTGGGCAGCACGCGCTGCATTCCTCTGGATATCAGAGTCATTGCCGCCACCAACAGGGATTTGCAGACCATGGTGGAAAGGGGAGAGTTCCGGGAAGACCTCTGGTACCGGATTAATCTCTTTCCTTTGCACGTTCCTCCGCTTCGACAGCGCCGGGTGGACATCCCTGTGCTGGTCCGGCTGTTTGTGCACAGAGTATCGTCCCAGCTCGGGCTGCTTTCCCCTCCTTCCGTACCTCCGGCGGAAATGGAGCGGTTGTACAGACACAACTGGCCGGGAAACGTACGCGAACTGCGCAATGTCGTGGAAAGGGCCGTCATCCGGGGACGCAACGGCACGACCTGCCTGCCGCTGCATTTTAACCTGCCGGAAAAAAGAGAAAAGGAGGGAGGCCGGGCTGACGCGACGGAAGAACGCGCCCGGGAGCAGGACCCGGTTGAGGGGCGTCTGCCCACGCTGGAAGAGCTCGGTGACAGATACGTCGCATGGATGCTGCGCCATACCGGCGGTAAGGTGGCCGGAGCGGGCGGGGCCGCGGAGCTTTTGGGCGTGCACCCCAATACGGTAAGGGAGCGGAGTCGCAGAGAGTGTCGCCGGTCGGGAGATGGTAAACGGAAGGCGGTCGGAACATAGTCCTTTCGTTCATGCTACGGGAAGACATATCCTTCGCAGCCGGGCAATTCATGAATGGCGAGCGACCGGTCAAACGGTATGTCGCACGGGCAGAGGGGATTTTCGGGAGGCGCGCTGCAAAGGCGCGAGCTTAATTTATGAAAAAGCAGGGAGGCCGCATGGCGTTTACCGGTTGGGAGAATGTGAAGGAAGGAGAAGAGTTTTCCGTAGAGGAAATTGCCGCGTTTTACGGTATCGTGGGGCCGTATTCGCTGCTTGAAGCGGCGCGTCGCAGCTTGTGGGGGCGTTATCCCCTCATGGTGCGGGCAGTGGCGGCACAGGGCGTGGAAGGGCTTTTCGAACCCGGGGAAAAGGTACGCCTTTTTCTGCGGGAAGAAGGCGGAAGTTACACGTTGAAAGCCTTTCCCGAAAATCTTTTTGAAAAGGAAGACAGCTATCGCCCCTTCATCGGCATGGCGGAGGAAAAGGCCGTACAAAGCTCTTCGCCTTCCGGAAACGAGGAGTGGACGGATATGTTCTGCGCGCGGGATTACTGCCTGCCGTACTGCGAATCGCTCATGGAGCTCACGCCTCCCTATACCGACGCGCAGATGGAAGAGCTGTACCGCTCCTTTGCGGACCGCTATGCCGAATACGACGACCGCTGCGCCATGCTTTCCGGCCTCTACCGTACGGGAGCGGAGAAGTTTTCCGCCTTCTGCTTCGCGCTGGCCAAGGAGGGACTGAACATGCCCGACGGCTCGCGCTGCTTCGCGCCGTGGGACGTGGTTCTTCTCTTCCTTGAAGTCAGGGAAAACGGGGAGCTCGGTGAGGTGGCCACCGTCCCCCTTCGCATGGTCAATTTCTACGACGGCGACAAGCTCAAATCCTTTGCCGAAAGACTGGCCGAACAGAGCGCATAACCTGCGTTGACGGGCCGTCGGCCTCATGAATGAGGGCGATTGCCGCTGATTTCTGAAAACGTCAGCCCTGCAACATATTGAAAAAGCCCGGTGCGGGAACGGTCTGAAGAGCCGTCCCGAGCCGGGCTTTTCTATGGAAAAAAGGGGAATTTTATGCCGGACCCGTTCCCGGAAAGAACATCCTTCCGAGTCTGTCCATCTTGGCAGCGGCTGTTCGTCGCGAATGGAACGGCTGGCGTTTTTTTGCGAATCCGCCAGAACGGGAGTTTTTTCAGAGAACAGAGGCGATTAGAACTTGTAGCCTATGCCTATGCCGAAGTTGTGGGCATGGGGATGGGTGGTGCGTCCGGCCTTGATGCCACTTTCCTTGTTCTGAGAGGCCAGCGTGTAGTCCAGCACATGGTTGTGGATGTACATGTAGGCAAGGTCGAAGGTCCAGTTCTTGTAGAAGAAGCCTACGCCTGCGGTGTAGTAGTTTCTGCCGTTGGAAGGCACCATGTAGTCGGCATAGCCGAGGTTCATGGGCGAGGTCTCATACATGAAGCCGAGGCGAAGCGCCATCCAGTCCACGGGCTTGTATTCGGCGGATATGCCGAGCGTCCAGCTGTTCTTCCAGTATCTGGGGGAGTTCTGGTCTGCGTTCACCGGGTCCTTCATGTGGATGTTGAAGTCCTGGAAGCGGCTCCAGAGCGTATAGACGGCATCGGCTTCGAAGCTCAGGTTCTCCAGCGGCTTATAGGCCACGCCGAAACCGATGGAATCGGGCAGGTGCAGCGTGCCGCGCAGGTCGGAGTTCTGTATGGCGTGGAGAGCGGGGTACGCCTGGACGAGATTCGTCTTGCCCAGCTGATTGTCATAACGCGTCTTGCCGCTGACCTTGAGGCTCATGGGCGCACGGTAGGTGAGGCCGAGGGACCACTGGTCGTTGAGCCTTGCGTGCAGAGCTACGTTGCCGCCGAAGGACACGCCGTGTCCATTGATGCTCACGTCGCCGGGGTCGCCAAGTCCGAGTATCTGAGATACGTACGCAAGTTCGGCGTTCTGGCTGAGGTTCTTGCGCATCTGCATGGAGGCAATCATCATTTCCGCGCCGACGGCGATGGAAAGATGGTCGTTGATTTTATAGGCGATGTTCGGGTTGAAGGAGCTGGTGATGAGCTGCACGCTGTGCAGATTGTAGCCTCCGGGCCAGTCCTTGGGGTATTTCACGCCCAGGCCGAAACGGGTGTAGGAGGCCAGGCCGACCCACCACTTGTCGTTGAGCTGATGGGTCAGGTAGAATGCGGGGATGGGCCAGGTCTGATGAGCGCTGTGATAGTTGCCCGTGTCCTTGCCTGTCAGATTGTCCCTCGTATCCACGCCCCAGTAGAACTGAGAGACGGCGAGGTTTGCCTGAAACTGCGTGCCGTCCAGCATGGTCATGGCGGCGGGGTTGTAGGCCAGGGTGGAGGCGTCGCCTCCGCGGGCGATGAGACCGCCGGCAAGGCCCATGCCGCGGGCGCTGTTTTCCATGATGGCAAAGCCTTCGGCCAGCGCGCGGCCGGAGGGGAAAAGAAGGGAAAGGGAAACCAGAAGGCCTAGCGTGCAGAGGACGCATGCACGCACGGAAAAGCGTTTCATCACATAACTCCTGTTGCCGGAATACGAAAGAACTGGCCTGCTCGGCCTGAAGCCATGTGATGAACGATAGGACGTCTTGATAAATTAAATCAAGATTTGAATGTATCCGTAAATAATGCCGTGGCCTTGTCGCAAAGGGCCTTTGCTCTTTCGCGGCTTCGGCGGCTGATGACGGGGCGCCAGATGCGGCATTCTTCCGGTGTGTCGGAGTCGGAGGGCGCGTTCTGCCCGGCGGAATCCCCTTTGCCGGCATTCTGGGTGGCGGCTTTTGCGCTGCGGGTGGTGTCAAGCGTCCATTCCCACGCAATCCCTTTCATTTCTTCGAATTCCGCCAGTCCTTTCTTCCAGAGCTCGCTGAAAAATCCCTGCGCTTCCCATTTTTTGAAATAGGCATGTATGGAGCTCGGACTGCCGTAGAATTCCTTGGGAAGGGCCTTCCATTGCGTGCCTGTTTTTAGGACATAGAGGATGGCCGAAAACACTTTTCGCTGGTCAAGCGGTTTTCTCCCGCCGCCGGAAATTCTCTGATAGACCTTTTGAGGGTCGCGGACGGTTTCGGGAATAAGCGGCTTGACGGCTTCCCAGAAGGAGTCGGAAATTTCCCAGAATTTCATGATGTTAAACCCATCTACTTAATACGATGGTGAAAAGTTTAGCATAAAAGGAAAGAGAAGTCAGCATCGACTTATTTACGGATAAGCAAAGGTGGAAAAATTTTTTAAAAAGGCAAAAAAAAGTTGTTGACAGTCCTGACCGTGCGGGCTATAGATAACAAACACGACGCGGGGTGGAGCAGCTTGGTAGCTCGTCGGGCTCATAACCCGAAGGTCATTGGTTCAAATCCTTTCCCCGCAACCAGAAAGTTCAAAGGCTTACGATGGAAATCGTAAGCCTTTTTTCTTTTAAGTTTTTTCATTTCATAATAAGCATGGAGCTCGTAAAAAAGTTATTTAGAAAAATACGGCATATGGTAGAAAATTCTTTTGAAGTGAGATTTGATGGGAAATCTGATTCTCTAATATCGTGTAATATAAGAATGCTTGTGGATTATTTTAAAGTTGGAACATTTTAATTTATTTTCCTATGTAATATTTTATAATATAATACGCTTATATTTTTTTATGATTTTTATATAATAAAAATTATTTTTTTAATATATTGTATTCAATATGGTAAAAAATCTTATTTTTTATGCATGATATGTAAATTTTTCTTTTAATATACTATTGGTAGCATAAAATATTTCATAGAAATGTTCTGGACTCATGGTTGGTGATGGCACAAGAATATTCGGCCATGAGCGACCTCTGTGTTATCGTTCACCCCGCCATGACAATGCTGGTCTTCTTCAAAAATTTTGCGGGAATGGGAACATCCAGCATCCAGGTGATGCTCATGGGCTTTGAGCCTTCGTGTTTCACATAGCGGGCTGTGCCGAGGAAGGTGTAGGCCGAGGCGACACCGGAGAGCGGGTCGGCTTTGTATTCGCGTACGAACAGAAGGATGCGGCTGCCCATCTCCCTGTGATGGATATATCGCTGGCCTGTAGGCGAGTTTTCCCCCGTGGTGCTCTGGCTCTGCCAGTGGAAGAGGTCTTCACTGATGGAATAGTCTTTGTACATGGTGGTGGGCGAGTAGTCTTTGTCCGCTTTGTTGAGCGTGATGAGGAAAATATCCAGCTTTTTGTCCGGCAGCCACTTTACGCCTTCCCTCACGGTGGACGGCTTCAGAAAATCCATGGCGACGAGCAGCTGGTCGCGGGTATAGGTGCAGTGGACGTCCAGAGGGCAGGCAAATCCGAGGTCCAGTGGCTGGTCGAGAACATCGATGTGCGCGTAGCGGTATTTCAGAAGCTCCGTCAGTTCCGCAAGCATGACCGGGCAGTTCGCCAGAGCTCGGAGATTGTTTCTGACCTCCGGGCTGTTCCAATCATCCGCCGTCTTTTCCCAGACGGTGACGTAGAACATCTGCATCATCCGTCGCTCCATGTCCGGCAGGCCCGCGATGTCCGTATCGGTCAGGCGGGGCAGCATGTCCAGCAGAAAGAGAATCCAGCGGCGGGAGTCGACGGCGGAGAATCTGGCAAAGGCTTTTTTCAGAATTGTTTCCAGAGGTTCGGCAAAGTTGTCGATGATGCCCGCCTCGGCGCACAGGCGGGAGAACGAGGAATATTTATAAAAGGTGCCCGGGGCGAGGTGGTAGTATTCCAGAACGTTGGGCAGTGTGGGGAGAAGGCCGGTGTCTTCCGTGAAGGTGGCAAGGCGGGAGACCATGGTCGACCGGCTGGAGCGGAAGGCGCGGATGTTTTCCAGAATATGCCTTGCGGCAACCTTTTCAAGTTGAATGGAGCAGCCTCTCGGAACGGAAAGGAAGCCGTTTTTTATTTCCCGGTCGAGGTTTGGAGTGTCGCGTGTGAGAAGAGCGGCGAACTTGTGCTCGAAACGGTATTTTTTATGGGCCTGCCCGATGAAGTCCAGAACCGTCAGACAGTCTTTGTTCTCCGCAAGACGCAGGCCTCGCCCCAGCTGCTGGAGGAAGATGGTCAGCGACTCCG
>CALUPQ010000062.1 GCA_944322695.1 uncultured Mailhella sp.
GGAAGAGATGGACGAGCTCGTTCCCGCCTACGCCATTTCCATACACAAGTCGCAGGGGGGCGAGTATCCCGTGGTGGTCATCCCCCTCATGATGCAGCACTTCATGCTGCTTCAGCGCAACCTGGTCTATACTGCGGTGACGCGCGGCAGGAAGATGGTGGTGCTGGTGGGAGAGTGGCGCGCGCTGGCCATGGCGGTGAAGAACAACCATATCCGTAAACGCTACACGTGGCTGGCGCATCGCCTTGCGGGAAGCGAAGGCGCGGTGCATTCCGACATGCTGCCCGAAACGGGCGCGGCGGGCCGCTTTGCGGGAAAGGAAAAAAGATGAGCATGAGAGTGAAGGAAAACGTTTTTCTCGGCAGGGAAAGGCGTACGCTGAGTCTGGGGGCGCGCGGGGCGGCTCTCGGCCTTGCTCTGGCCGGGGCCGTGTTTGCCGCGGGCTGCGCGCCGCAGCCCAAAGTTCCCGAAGCGCAGAATGCGGCCGGGGAAGTGGCCGACCTGAGCAGAATTCCGCAGAATCTCGCCCTGTTTGCCGCAAAGGCTGGCTTGAACGCACCGCTCCGTTCCGATGCCGCGGCCGCGGAAGATATGCGGAAGTTCCACAGAAGTTTCTTTGCTCCGTGGACATCGGGCAGGCTCTCCCGCAATACGCTGCGGGAGTTCGAGGCGGTGCTGAACTGGGCTCCCGGCAAGCGCGGTTATGCCGAGAACCTGCGCCCCTGGTCCGATGCGGCGTGGATGAGCATGTGTGACAACGCCTCGCTCGACACCGTTTCCGGGCAGGGAAGGGCGGCCATCGTCACGCAGCATGCCGATTTGCGTCTTGCTCCTACGGCAAGACCGCGTTTTGCCCGGGTGGAAGGCGCGGGGCAGGGCTGGCCTTTCGACGATTTTCAGCAGAGCTCCCTGCACGTGGGCATGCCGCTCATGGTGTATCACACCAGTCGTGACGGAGCGTGGCTTCTGGTGCAGAGCCCCGTGGCCTGGGGCTGGGTGGAGGCCGGAAGCGTGGCCTTTGTGGACGAAGCCTTCCGGAGCCTGTGGGAGACTTCTCCTCTGGGCTGCGTGGTCAGAGATGATGTTTCTCTGAAGGCTTCGGGGGCGTTTCTTGCTCTGGCCGACATCGGCACCGTACTGCCCGTGAGCGGCACGTCGGTTCTTGTGCCGGTGCGGGGAGTGAACGGACAGGCGTCTGCGGTGTCTGCTCCGGTATCCGCCGGCGAGGTGCTGCCCATGCCGCAGAGGCTCACCCCTCAGGCCGTGGCCGCCATCGGCGACCGCATGATGGGCAAGAGCTACGGCTGGGGCGGCATGTACGGCAACCGGGACTGCTCGGCCATGATGCGCGACCTTTTTGCGTCCTTCGGCATCTGGCTGCCGCGCAATTCCGCGGCGCAGGCAAAAGCCGGAGAGTTCCACAGTCTTGAGAACATGTCCGTCAGGGAAAAAATAGAAGCCATTTCCCGCGGGGCCGAGCCTTTCCGCACGCTGCTCTGGCTGCCGGGACACATCGGTCTCTATGTGGGGCAGTTTGAAGGAGAACCCGTGTTTTTCCACGATATCTGGGGCATACGCAACAGACTCGGCGACGGCCGCGAGGGGCGCGTCATTCTCGGCAGGGCCGTGGTGACGGGCGTGAAGCCCGGCAGCGAGCGCAGGGATGTCGATGCGAAGGGGCTGCTCATCGAGCGCATGCGCGGCTACACCATTCTCGGCGGGCGGTGATATGGAAAGAACGTTTACTTTTTACGCCGTCACCTACGGTTGCCGCGTGAACCAGTATGAGACGCAGTCCATCCGCGAATGGTGGCAGAGTCTCGGCGGGCAGGAAACCGACGACCCCGCGGAGGCGGACGTCATTCTGGTGGACTCCTGCGCCGTAACGGCCGAAGCCGTGAGCGACGCAAGGCAGATGACGAGAAAGCTCGGCCGGGTGAACCCGCACGCGCGCATTTTTGCGGCAGGTTGTGCGGCTTCCGCGGAACCGGCGGACTTCGACCTTCCGGGCGTGGCCGCCGTGATTGCCCAGAAGGACAAGTTCGTGCTGCTGCGCGGCCATCCTCTGGACATGACGGATTTTTCCGTGCCGGAAGGGGAAAGACCGCGCTTTGCTCCCTTTTCCATCAGCGCGTTCCGGCGCGCAAGGCCCGTGGTCAAGGTGCAGGACGGCTGCTCGCAGGGCTGCGCCTACTGCATCATTCCTCTGACCCGCGGCCCGGCAAGAAGTCGCCCTGTGGAAGAGATTCTGGCCGAAACAAGGCGTCTTCTGGATGCCGGATACCGGGAAATCATGATTTCCGGCGTGAATCTGCGTCAGTTCCATGCCGACGGGCAGGACGGCAGAAATTTCTGGACGCTGCTTCGCCGCATGGACGCGGAATTTGCTCCGGAGTGGCAGGGCAGGGCGCGTTTCCGTCTGAGTTCTCTGGAGCCTGCGCAGGTCACGGGAGAGGAATGCCTGGAAACGCTGGAAGGCTGCCGCATGGTATGCCCTCATCTGCACCTTTCTCTGCAGAGCGGCAGCATGGCGGTGCTTCATCGCATGGGGCGGTCCCCCTATTCGCCGGAAAGCGTGGCCTCTGCCGTGGAAAAAATGCGCCGTTTCTGGCCCGTGATGGGGCTCGGGGCCGATATCCTCATGGGCTTTCCGGGCGAAACCGAGGCGGAGACGGAGGAAACGCTGGCCATGCTGCGCACGCTGCCCATGACGTACGCTCACGTGTTTCCCTATTCCGTACGGCCCGGCACCCGCGCGGCCGCTCTGCCGGACCAGCTGCCCAAGAAGGTGCGGCAGGAGCACGCGGCAAGGGTGCGGCAGCTCATGGCCGAAAGGCACGCCGACTTTTTGCGGAAGCAGCTTGAGCAGCCTTCCATGCTCGTGGCCTTCGACGGGGCGGATGCCCGCCACGGCAACAACGAATGGTATGCCGACTGCCGCATGGAGGAAGGCTTCCCGTGCCGTACCGGACATGAACTGGTCCGGGCCGTTCCGGTGCGCGTGGAAGGAAATATGCTAATGGTGCGTCCCTCAGGGGAAGAAGAGCCTTTGAAACATCCAGCAGGAGAATGATATGCCGCTTCGCAGCATGACGGGCTTCGGCCGCTTCCAGCAGGACGACGGCAACGTGGTCCAGACCTGGGAAATCCGCAGTGTCAACAGCCGTTTTCTGGACCTCAAGTGGAAGCTTCCCCCGCAGGCCCGCAACATGGAGGCCCGCTTCGAGAAGATTGTCCGCCGCTTCGCCTCGCGCGGGAGAGTGGAGATTTCGCTGAACCTTCAGCTCCGGGCGGAATCCTGCGCGAGCTTCGATGCCGGGCAGGCTTCGGCCATGCTGGAGGCGCTGAAGGCCTTCGCTTCTTCCAGGGGAGATATCTTCGAAGTGAACTACATGTCGCTTCTGCATATTTCCTCTCTCTGGACGTCTGCCGCGGAAACGGACGACGATGCGCTGTTCGAGCCCCTTGCGGCAGGCCTTGAAAGCGCTCTTGCGGACTGGAACGAGTCACGCGAGACGGAAGCGGAGGCGCTGGCCCGCGATTTGGAAGTCCGGTTCAGCCGCATGGCGGAGTGGATTTCCGCCATTGAAGAGCGCGCGCCCGACATCAAGGCCGCCCGTTTCGAGCAGGTGCGCGAACGCCTGTCCGACATGCTCGGCAACCTCGGCGGCGAGCTCGACGAAGGGCGCTTCCTGCAGGAAATGGTGGTCATGGCCGACAAGCTGGATGTCACCGAAGAGCTCACCCGCCTTCACTCCCATCTTCTGCGCCTCGCCTCGCTCATGGAAAGCGGAGAGGATGCGGGCCGCAAGCTCGATTTCACGCTTCAGGAAAGTTTCAGGGAAATCAATACCTGCGGCAACAAAATACAGGATGCGCAGGTTTCCCGCATTGTTGTGGACTGCAAGAACGAACTGGAAAAGTGCCGCGAGCAGGTGCAGAACCTGGAGTAGCTTTTGCGGGCGGCCCGTCGATGCGGAATCGGCAAGGGGTCGCCTTCCGGTTCCGGGCATCTTCTGAACAACTGGATGCCTGCGGATGTTTTTTGTGACCGCGGCGTGCGCCCTACAGGGCATCGCGGTCACGTCGTTTCGCCGTTTCGACGGATACGCCGGACCAGAGTTTTCTCCGGCAGGGAGCTGCTGACGGCTCCGACGATGAAGACGAGGATGAGATATGAAGACTGATTTCGGCCCGCGTCGCGGCCTGCCCTTTGTCATCTGCGCGCCCTCCGGGACGGGCAAGACCACGCTGGTGAGCCGTCTTACGGCGGAATTTCCCCTGGAGTTTTCCATTTCCTGCACGACGCGCGCGCCGCGAGGCACGGAAAAGGATGGCGTGGATTATATTTTTCTTGACCGGGAAACCTTCGTGGCCCGCCGGGAGCAGGGATATTTCGCCGAGTGGGCCGAGGTGCACGGCAATTTTTACGGAACGCCCCTTCAGCCGGTGCGTGACAGGCTGGCACTCGGCAAGGACATGCTTTTCGATATCGACGTGCAGGGCGCGGCGCAGCTTTCCCTTTCCCTGCCCGAGGCACGCTTCGTGTTCATTCTGCCGCCTTCCATGGCCGAGCTGGAGCGCCGTCTGCGCGGCCGCGGCACCGACAGCGAGGAGGCCATCCTTGTCCGCCTTGCCAACGCGAAGACGGAAATCATGAGCAGCCACTGGTTCGACGCCATCATCGTGAACGACGACCTTGAACGGGCCTACGACCAGCTCCGCTCCTTCTATCTGGCCTCCACGCTTCAGCCTTCCCTCAAGCCGCAGCTGGCAAGGAGCATCTGCGGGGCGTAGGGCGCCGAAAGGGCTTTTTTGCCGGAAGGGGCGTAGCGGAAGGCCAGCCGGGGAAGACCTCTTTGCCTTCCGCACAAATTGTGCTATCATTTCAGCTTGCTTCATTTCTTTCCGGAGGAAGCGTCAACCTCACCTTTTTCCGGCGTCCGGCTTTTCATGAAGAAAAGGCGCACGCCGTCATCATGAGTCATGAGCAAGAACTGGATATTCCGTACGCGCAGAGACGGCGCCAACCCTCCCGCCTCTTTCGACATGCTGGCCGGGCGATGCGGCATTTCGCCGCGTCTTGCCCGTCTTCTCTGGCTGCGCGGTCTGGAGACGTCGAACCAGCTGGCGGAGTATCTGAGTCCCGGACTTCGTCACCTGGCCAGACCTTCCCTGTGGCCGGGAATGGAGGAGGGGGCGGAGGTTCTGGCGAGAGGGCTTCGCGCAGGCAGGAAGCTGGCCATCTGGGGCGACTACGATGCCGACGGCGTCACCAGTACGGCGCTCGCCCTTCAGGTTCTGCGCCATCACGGGTATGACGCGCTCTGGCATCTGCCCGACAGGCGGGAGGAAGGGTACGGCATGAACGTGAAGGGCGTGGAGCTCCTTGCCGAGGCGGGCGTTTCCCTTCTGCTTACCGTGGACTGCGGCATTTCCGACGTGTCGGCCATAGCCCGAGCCAGAGAACTCGGCATGGACGTGGTGGTGACCGACCACCATCTGCCCCCTGAAGCGCTCCCTCCCGCCACGGTACTGTGCAATCCGAAACTGGCGGACTGTCCCTGCGCGTCTCTGGCTGGAGTTGGCGTTACGTTTTTCCTCATGGCGGAGCTGAACGCGAAGCTGGCCGAGGCCGGTTCTCCCCGCATGGACATGCGCCGCACGCTGGACCTTGTGGCGCTCGGCACGCTGGCCGACCTTGTGGACCTCGAAGGGCAGAACCGTATTCTCGTGAAAAACGGGCTCCTTGTGCTGGCCGAGGCGAAAAGGCCGGGAATTTCCGAGCTCAAGGTCGTCAGCGGGTTCGCTCCTCTGGCGGCGCTCGGCGCGGGACAGGTGATATTCAGTCTGGCCCCCCGCATCAACGCCGCGGGGCGCGTGGCTTCGGCAAAAACGGCGCTGGAACTTCTTTGTGCCGAAGACTGCGACACGGCCGCGGACCTTGCCCGTCGTCTGGACGGTTATAATGCCCAGCGTCGTCAGGAAGAGGAGCGCATCACCGGGGAGGCCATGGTTCAGGCCGAGGCCGCGCTGCATGACCCGGCGCTGGTCATTGCGGGCAGGGACTGGAATCAGGGCGTCATCGGCATTGTGGCGTCCCGTCTGGTGGAGAAATATCACAAGCCCACGCTGGTGCTGTGCTCCGACGGCGATACGCTGAAAGGCTCGGGGCGTTCCATAAGCGGTTTCGATTTGCACGGCGGGCTTGCGCGCTGCGCCGGGGAGCTGGTGGCCTACGGCGGGCACCGCATGGCCGCCGGCGTGCGTGTGCTGCCGGAACGTCTGGAGGCCTTCCGTGCACGTTTTCTTGCCGTGGTGCAGGAGGAACTCGGCCCGGAACCCGTGCCTGCCGTACAGATGATTGACGATGAGCTCAGCTTCCGCGAGGCGGCGGATTTCGTCTTTCTCAAGGAGCTGGAGCTCATGCAGCCCTTCGGCGTGGGCAACCCGGAACCGGTGTTTCAGTCGCCGCCGCTTCTGGTGAAGCGCCGCCGTCTTTTCGGGCAGCAGAAGAACCATGTTCTTCTGGAACTGACGGACGAGAGCTGCGGCATCACGCTTCAGGCCAAGGCGTGGAGACAGGCGGAAGCCTTCCCGGCCGATATGGAAGGGCGGAGAATCATGCTGGCCTACAGCCCCGCCATAGACATGTATAACGGCGCGGCCAGCGTGGACGTGCGCATCAGGGACTGGAAAATGGCGTAAGCCTTTTCCGTTGCCGCTTCTCGTTCGAAGCGCCGGTCGTTTTCGGTCTCCTTTACCTTCAGAGTGCCGTTTTTTGTCTTACGGCGGAGGATGAACATCCCCCGAGCCGGCCTTCTGCATGACGTTCGCCGCATGATAACCCTGTCTGGCGGGATTTTTGCGGAAATCGTTCCCGCGTCCCGGATGTTCGTTTTTTTCACGCTGCCGGCACCGCGGGGCCTGTACGTTTCCCGACGGTCTATGAGGGGGGGCGCTTTCTCTATCAGACCGGGGAGAGAAGAGGCCGTTCATGCCTTCCTGGAACCGGCTTCGGCTGTTCTTCTGCTTTGCGAGTCTTTTCTCGGAGCGTGAGGCGGAAAGAGTCCCGACGGCGAGGGGAGTCTTCTCTTATTGTCGATTAAGACTGTCTGGCGTTTTTATCACGGTAAACCGGGCGGATGCCGTGCCCTGAGCGCGCATCCCTTCCGGTCCGTTGCGTGTCTGATGCTCGGAATACAAAAAAAGCCCCCGAAAAACGGGGGCTTTTTTCATCCGCCGGTGTGGCGGATTAGTCACGCACTCCGTGAAATTCGATTTCGGTGATTTCGTAGGTCACACGGCCGCGGGGAATGTCGATGGTGACTTCGTCACCCACTTCATGACCGAGCAGGGCGCGACCCACGGGAGAGTTGATGGAAATGGAGCCCTTGGCAAAGTCGGCTTCATCGGGGCCGAGCAGGGTAAACTGACGTTCCTCGTCGGTGTCCACGTCCACCACATGCACCGTCGCACCGAAGATGACCTTGTCGCTGTGGAGCGTGTCGAGGTCGATGACAGTGTACTGGGGCAGCTGGGATTCGATGTAGTTGATGCGCGCTTCCAGGAAGCCCTGACGTTCGCGGGCGGCGTCGTAACCGGCGTTTTCCTTCAGGTCGCCCTCTTCACGGGCCTCCTTGATGGCCTGAATGACGGCGGGACGCTCTTTCTTAAGCGCGTCGAGATCTTTTTCCAGCTTCTTGTAGCCCTGTACGGAAATAGGCGTGCTCATGGCAGATACCTTCACAAACAAAGAGATATGCAAAAAAAAGAGGCCCGACTTCTCGAAAGGGAGGATGTTCACTTCCAGAAAAGTAGGGCATCAGGAAATGCTTTCCCTGCAATATAGGCGCGCCGGAGAATGAAGTCAATCCCCGGAGCGCTTTTCGCTGTTCCGCTGCGTTTTCCCGCCTGTCTGCATTCCTCATGTCGCCCGGTTTCCAATTTACTGCTGGACAAGCTGCCGGGCTTTTGCAAGAATCAAAGAACTGAAGTTTTGTACGGGCGCGGTCCGCAGTCGTTTCAGACAGGCGCGAGCCTGTGACGGACCGTGCTGTCAGGCTCCTCTTTGCCGCCGGACTTTTTCGGGCGGCGAAAAAAAATTTATGGAAAGAGTATGGCAAACGATAATCAGCCGGATAAAGTCATTTATTCGATGCACCGGGTGACCAAGCGTCACGGTCAGCGGGAAGTTCTCAAGGACATTTCCCTCGGCTATTTCTATGGTGCGAAAATCGGCGTGCTCGGCCTGAACGGCGCGGGCAAGTCTTCCCTGCTCAAAATCATGGCGGGCGTGGACAAGGCCTTCGACGGCGACGTGGTGGTCGCCCCGGGCTATTCCATCGGCTATCTCGAGCAGGAACCTCTGGTGGATGAAACGCGCACCGTGCGCGAAGTGGTGGAAGAGGGCGTTCAGGAAATCGTGGACCTCGTGAAGGAATTCAACGAGATTAACGAGAAGTTCGCCGACCCCGACGCCGATATGGACGCGCTTATCGAGCGTCAGGCCAAGGTGCAGGAGAAAATGGACGCCCTGAACGCATGGGACATTGATTCCAGACTGGAAATGGCCATGGACGCCCTGCGCTGCCCGCCTGCGGATACGCCCGTTTCCGTGGTGTCCGGCGGTGAGCGCCGCCGCGTGGCGCTGTGCCGTCTGCTGCTGCAGAACCCCGACATTCTTCTGCTGGACGAACCGACCAACCATCTTGATGCCGAATCCGTGGCGTGGCTGGAACGGTACCTGCAGAATTTCCCGGGAACGGTCATCGCGGTCACCCACGACCGTTACTTCCTCGACCATGTGGCGGGCTGGATTCTGGAACTGGACAGAGGGCGCGGCATTCCGTGGAAGGGGAACTACTCTTCCTGGCTGGAGCAGAAGGAAAAGCGCCTCGCTCTGGAGGAAAAGGCCGATACCGAACGCCGCAAGACCCTTGCCCGCGAACTTGAGTGGATTCATATGTCCCCCAAGGGCCGTCATGCCAAGGGCAAGGCCCGCATCAACGCCTACGAGGCCATGCTGAGCCATGAGAGCGAGCGCCTCGCGCCGGATTTGGAAATCTACATTCCGCCGGGACCGCGCCTCGGCAAGTCCGTCATTGAAGCGAAGAACCTCTGCAAGAGCATGGGCGACAAGGTGCTGGTGGACAATGCCGACTTTCTCGTGCAGCCGGGCGCCATCGTGGGCATCATCGGTCCCAACGGCGCCGGTAAGACCACGCTGTTCAAGATGCTGGTGGGAGAGGAAAAGCCCGATTCCGGTTCGCTCTCCATCGGCGAGACCGTGAAGTTCGGCTACGTGGACCAGAACCGCGCTTCCCTTGAACCCGGCAAGACCGTCTATGAAATCATCAGCGGCGGCAACGACGTCATCAAGCTCGGCGGCAGGGAAGTGAACGCCCGCGCCTATTGCTCCCGCTTCAATTTCCAGGGCGGCGACCAGCAGAAGAAGGTGGACGTGCTGTCCGGCGGTGAGCGCAACCGCGTGCATCTGGCCTGCATGCTCAAGTCCGGCGCTAACGTGCTGCTGCTTGACGAACCTACAAACGACATCGACGTGAACACCATGCGTGCTCTGGAAGACGCGCTGGAGAACTTCGCCGGCTGCGTGCTCGTCATCAGCCATGACCGCTGGTTCCTCGACCGTATCGCCACTCACATTCTCGCCTTTGAGGATGAGGGAAAGGTTGTTTTCCTTGAAGGCAACTTCTCCGAATACGAAGAAGACCGCCGCAAGAGACTGGGTAAGGAGGCGGATACGCCTCACCGCATGAAGTACCGCAGACTCACCCGTCAGTAATCCGTCTTTGCGGGGTGGACACTGTCTTGCTCCGTAGAAAAGCGTACAGCAAAAAAAAGCAGCCTTCGGGCTGCTTTTTTTGTCAAAGCGGCATGGCGGTTGCCCGATTCAGCAAGGAAAGATGTTGGAAGGGGATGCTCTCTGCCGGACAGACGGGGGCATTTTGCAAGCTCTGCCTGTTGCTGAAGGGCTATCGGCGGAGAAATTGTTTCCGGGGGAGGTCTCTGTCGCTGGCGTCATGCCTGTGACACAGCAGCCGGAAAAGGCATGAAAAAAGGAGGGAAGGCCCTCCTTTTTTCTGTTCCGGGCAACCGGCGCCGCAGTTGGTGAAGTGAGCTCAGGGAGGTTGCCCCGGCTAGTTCTCTTTTTTCATGCCATGTGTTTTCCGGTAAAAAACGTCATTGGTCACGGGGCCTATTTTTATTGCCATGCGCCGAGCTTTCCTCTGTAAGAAGGTTTTTGAGGGACGGAAGGCTCGGCGCGGCGCAGCGTGAGCAGGGTGATTTCCGCTCCCACGCCGAGGCGCATGGGCACATAGCCCCACATGCCGGTACCGGGACTGACGTAGAGCGGCATGGAGCCGGCCCTGTACAGACCGGAGCGGAAGCCCCCGTTCAGACGCGAAACCAGAGGGAAAAGAAAGAAGAACTGTCCCCCGTGGGTATGGCCCGAGAGCTGAAGGTGACAGCCGTGGGCGGCGTTCTGTTCCGCGTTGCCGGGCCGGTGGGACATGAGTATGCGCAGACCTTCGCCGGCACCCTCCAGAGCCTGGCGAACATCGGGCGCGCCCATGGAGCCTTCAAGATTGCGGAAAAGCACGGCGCACGGGTCGGTGACGGCGGCGATGACCACGTTTCTGCCCCGCACAAGATACTCCCGGTGTTCGTTGAGCAGCACCGTCATGCCCCAGCGACGCCATGTTTCCACCCAGGGGCGCAGGCCGGAGTAGTAGTCGTGGTTGCCTGCGCTTATGACCACGTCGTAGCGGGCCCGCAGCTTCGTGATGGGGGACAGGAAATTGCCTATGCGTTCCGGTTTTCCATCGACCAGGTCTCCCGTGATGAGCGTGAAATCCGGCTCCAGCGCGTTGGTACGGCGTACCACTTCTTCCAGCCATTCCCGGGTGAACGTGGAGCCGATGTGCAAATCGCTCAGGTGGGCGATGGTCAGGCCGTCCAGGTCCTGAGGCAGGCCCTGCAGGGGAACGTCCACTTTCTTTACGGAAGGAACGGCAAGCGCCCGGGCCATGCCTGCGGCGGCGGCCGCAAGACTGGCGGCGAGCATGGTCCATTCCGCGGGAAGGGAGAGAAGCGCGGAGAAAATGCCTTCTTTCACCTGCGTCATGTCCGGTATGATGAGGGAAGCGGCAAAGACCAGTGCGAGTAGCACGTCGCGCAGGAGCACGAACCACGAGAGCACCATGAACGATGAGGATATGAATCCCCCAGCCCGCACCAGCAGAAAAGGCAGGTCAGGTCGCCATGTGATGAGAACCCTCATGCCCGTGATGGTCTGGGAAACAAGGAAGACGAGCACGGTGAGCGGCAGTCGCCATGCCATGGGAACGGGCTCATGCCAGAACAGGCTGAACGACATGTAGGCGGCCACCATCAGCATGAGGGTGGTACTTGAAGCGAAGAACATGCGGTTGCGGGCGTAGTCGGCCATGAAGAGTCCTGTATGGGTATGGGGCGTGCCTCCGTGCATTCCGGAACGCCCTTTGGTGTGAGCGCGCGTTTTGTCTTGGTGTTTTGCAATCAGCCGGGAGTGTCGCACTTTTTCAACCGTGTTTGGCTGAAAGGAGCCTGCCGTTCTGCCTGAGCTGCGGCGGCTTCCTGCTTGGACGGGGGGACTTTGCTTCGCAGCGCAGGAAAGCCCTGTGACCGGCCAAAACGGTTATTTCACGGCGATGTATTTTTCCAGAGCCTGCGGCGAGCAGGTCTGACCACGCCAGAACGCCGATGCCCAGAGAATGAGCACGGAGGCCTGAGCGTCATCGAGCTGACGGAATTTCGTTTCCAGGTTGCGCGGGTTGCTGCCGTGCTTTTTGTACAGCTCCTTTCTGTCGCTCTGCTCCATGACGTGGAGCAGCAGATGCGTGAGCCGCAGATGAGAGGTGTCGATGATGATGTTCTTGTGAGCGTCGATGATGGTCTTCAGCTCGGCGGGGGTGAACAGGGACTTCAGAGCGGCCACGGTACCGAACAGGGTGTCTATGGTCCAGGGCAGCATGAATTCGGCTCCGGCCGTACGGCTGCGGAAATGCTCCCTGAGCCAGACGTCCTGCTCGTCGGCGCTTGTGCGGGCATGATGGAACATGAAAACTCCAGAGGGGTTAGAAAGGACGGGTGTAGGCGATGTCGCCGTATTCGAGGGACGGGTCTTCCACGCAGGGCAGAAGCGGGGGTCGGCCTGCCAACCAGTCCTTGAAGTGACCGAGGATGCGTGAGTGGTCGAAGCAGAGCGGACAGGGGAGGATTTCCAGCGGGTAGAAGGCGGCGTCGGCGGCATCGTCGCCCGCCTTC
>CALUPQ010000063.1 GCA_944322695.1 uncultured Mailhella sp.
AAGGTACCAAGAGTTCAAATCTCTTCCTCTCCGCCAGATATTTATAACCCGCTGTTTTTACAGCGGGTTTTTCTTTTAATCGCGGCTCGTTCGTACTGGATACACCTTCTGGATACGTTTCAGGTACAAACCAAAATAGATTAATAATTTCAATAAGTAACAAACTTCTTGCACCAAATCCTTTGGTGCAGAGCATAAAGAGAGCCTTCCCTTACACATGAATTTACGAAAATCCCCAGAGATGGGGATTTTTTTGTTTACGCGGCCAAGACTCACGGTGTAGGCTTTGGCATAGACTTTTTTCTGTACTGCTTACCGGTTCATCTGCCATGTCCCACGCATGGACGCGCTTGGGGCATGGCAGTTCCTGTGGCGTATCGTGCGGTGGCTTATCAACGACTCTCAGGGGGGGGGAAAAGAATATGTTTTTTTTTATAAAATTAATATCTTTAATATTTATTACAATATTAGCGCTCATTCCTATTTTTTATTCTATTTTTTTATGTGAAAACAATATTAAATATTTACTTCTTTTAGTACCAACAGTATTAATAAGTTTTATTATATGGTATTCTTTTTGTTGTGGGATATCAGATAGTAAAACAAAAAATGAAATTTTTAAATTATCTTTTTTAAAATTAAAAAAAATATTCAATAATGTTACTGAAACAATAACTGGAGCAATAGGGTGTGCTATTATTATAGCAATAGCAATAGGAATATTTTATCTACTTGGTCCAACTGGAGTTATAATTCTACTCTTGATTTTATTACTTCTGAAAAACTAACCCTTGACTTTAGCCGCGCTTTGTGCTCTTGTCCGTTCTGGAGCCTGAAAAACTCCGCAGACGACGGATAAGTCACCCCGAAGCGTGGCTATTTTTATGCCCTGTCAAGGCTGTTTTTGCCTTGCCCGTGGTGTATCATACGACCATTCAGAGTCGGGAGTGCGCTAATACAATACCCTTCGGGGGAATATGCGCGGCTGTTCGTTTGCAGTTTTTCAGCTCCCGACTCTTTTTTTATCTGTAGCCCGGCTGAAGACCGGCAAACGAGGTTCGTATGAATCAGGCTCTTGTTTCTCTGGAAAACGGCATTCCCTCCACCACGTCGCTCAAGGTCTCCGAGGTGTTCCATAAGCGGCATGACGCGGTTATCCGAGACATTAGAAAATTGCAGGATAACACACCGGAATCATTTCATGCCCACAATTTTGTGGAAATGGTACATGAGGTTCAAATAGGTAGCGGAGCTATCCGTCAGGCAACCATGTACACCATGACGCGCGACGGCTTTACCCTTCTGGTCATGGGCTACACCGGCAAAGAGGCCATGCGCTTCAAGCTGGAGTACATCGAAGCGTTCAACGCTATGGAGAAGGAGCTTATGCGGCGGCAGAACTCCTCCCTTCCGCCCGCAGACCGTTCCGACCTGAAAGCCCTCGTGGACGCGAAGCTGTCCATCTGCCCGGCGCACATGCAAGGCAAGGCCCGCTCCGAACTGTGGGCGCGGTTCAACCGGCACTTCCGCATTGCCGAATACGCCCAGCTTCCGCAGGCGAAGATGGCCGAGGCACGGGACTACATCATCATGCTGGAATTGAACGCGCTGAGGGCTGTAGAGACGCGGAAAGCCGCAGCCCTTCCTGCTGCTCCGGCTTCTGCCGTATCAAAGCAGGAAAAGACCGTCATAATGCTCAAGGAAGTCATGGACATGGTAAAGGACGCATACCACCCCGGCGTCATCTCCCTGGCCATGACGCCGGAAAAACGGACGCGGTACTACCAGCGGCATAGCCTCTACTGCTCCGCAACCGACTGCCTGCTGGCTGCCTGCCGCATCCTTGAAACGGAAAAGGAACTGGCCGGGGAAGCATACGAAGCCCTTCCCGCGCCGCGTAGTCGTGGCCTCAAGGGAGACATGAAGGAGCTGAAGGCCTTACAGAGCAAACTCGACATGCTCATGCAGACGGTTCAGATAAACGGCCTGCGCGGATACTCCACGGGCGACGACAAGGCCGAACTTAACCTCGTGCAGAGCAGGAACGCCCATATCCGCACGGCGGTGAACTGCCTCATCATGGCAAAGCTGGCGCTGTCCGCTGCCACGGCATAACTCAAAAGGCCCCACTCCATACCGGAGCGGGGCCTTTTCTTACTGTGCGAACTGGCCGAGAAGTCCGCGCAGCTCTTGTACTGCGGTTCCCTTACCCGCATTTTTGAACACATCTGCAAGGTGGACAGACGGCGTATAACTCCTGTAGTTCGCAAGCAGCTCCCTGGCGAACTCAGGATTGAGGAACGCTTGGTCAATCAGGTCGTTTATGCGCTCATCCGCCGTGCCGTAGAGCAGACCGACGCCTTTGTTTACGACTCCGGCCGCCATGTTCCGCAGTATGCCGCGCGGACTCGTGCCAAGCCCGTTGGGGTTGCGACCCAGCGAGCGGCCAAGGACTGTATCCATTACCGCCTGAGTTGCGAGATTCTGTGCTGTAGGGCTTCCGCGCACGGCAGAAAGCTCTTCCATGCGCTTGTTGCGGGCAATATCGTCCTGCAGTGCACGGAACCGCGTTATTTCCGTCGGGTCAAGCGCGGCCGCCAAGCCGCTCTTGTCAACCGGCAGGCCCGTCAGTTTTGCCGAGCCGTTCCGCTGTCTGGTGTAAAGCTGCTTGCGGGCCTGCAAGTCGGCCTTGTTCTGGTCAGCCAAGGCGCGGGCACGTTCTTTTATCAGTGAAGCGGAATCCTTTTCCGCCTTTTTTTCTGCCGCTTCCATGACTTTTTTGCGTGCCCCCATCATGGCCTGAGCGCGTTCCGCCATATCCTGTCGAGCCTGTACGTCTTCCAGTTTGGCGCTCAGTTTGGGAAAGTTGTTAAGGGCGCTTGCGTGGTTATCGAGCCATTTGCGCATCTTGCCCGCGTTCAGCTTTCCGTCTTTGGTTGACTCACGCACGAAGTCCTGCACGGCAAAGTCTTCAAGAACGCTTTTCCCTTCCGTTCCGAATGCCCTGAGAAAATCTTTGGCCGCGCCATCCCCAGACGGCCCGCGTCGCCAGTAGTTGCGCACAATCTGGTCATCACGAAGTCCGCTTGAAGCGTTGCCTCGCGACATCTTTTCATTGAATCCCTGCTCGAATAAGCCCCCTTGTTCCCTGCGCAGGTCCTTCGCTCGTCTGAATGCCGCCGCCTGCTCCGGCGTAAAACCAGTAGGACGAGTGGTATGAGCGTCGAGAATATTGGATAACGCAGAAGCCTGCCGTTCACGTGCGTTCTGCCGATAGGGAAGGCGGTCCAGCAGCATTTCGTAAAGAGCCTGACCGTCGTTCCGCACATTCATGGTTTGCAGGTCGGCAGAGTCAACATCAGGGATAAAATGCCCGTTCCTGCGGACAAGACCCGGATACATGCTGTTGAGCTGAGAAACTGCATCCATGCCGAACTGCGTTTCCAGCCAGTCACGGTTTATGCCCTGCTCATACATATACTTCAGGTCAGCATACCATGGGTCAGCACCAGCCGTTGCGCGAGCCTCAGTCTGAGCTGCACGATACGCGACGGAGCCGGGTTGTGGCGTCAGTGTCGAAGTATCTTTTGCTGCTGCAAAAAGGTAATTATCCAAGCTATTTTTCAGCCCCGTGGACAGCCGGAGAAGAGGTCTGTCGCCGCTATTTGCGGCTTGACTTGCAAGGTCTGTGAGCTGTGTGCGCATCTCCTGCAAATCCAAGTAGGAGAGCATCCTCCCTTCCTTGATATCCTGCTCCATGGTTCTCAAAATACTGGACACTGGAGCAGGCAAGGCCGCAGAATATCGTCCCTTGGGGAGCACCCCCTCGAAGGAAGTCAGGAGAGAGGCAGGATTGAACGTGGCCGTGCCTTCCGGGTCAATGTCCGCGTAGGCGTCGCCCACGCGTTGCCGTATTCCCTGATAGCGATAGTCATAGATGTTGCGCAGTTCCGCCCCGTAATAGCTTTCGGGTAGGACTTCCGCAGTGTCGCGCATCCGATACAGCGTGTCATCCACGTCGTCAAAGCGCCGCGCGTTGTCATCGCTCATGGATTCAATCAGGCTTGCGTTATCCTGCCGCGCGTTGTCCAGCCTGTTGCGTTCCGATTCTCTCAGGTTTGCAAGCTCGTCACGACGCGCCGCAAAGCCAGAGCTCTGTCTGTCCTCTATTCCCGAGGCAAGGTCTTCAAGTTCCGTCTGACGAGCCTCTCTCTGACTCCTGTACCGCTCCCCGAACTGCGCACCGGCAGGACCACGGTTTGCTCTACCCTTTTCAGCAACGGCAATTCCCGCGTCTTCCAAAGTCTGGCCGAGAGTCGGAGCAGAGCCGGGAACAATCTCTCCGCGAGATTCATTGAGCCGGGAAAGCAGAGTGTCAGGGTCCATGGAATACGCGCGTATATTTTCGGCGGCAATCTGTCTCTGTCCATCGTCAGAAAGCGCAGACAGCGCGCGTGCCACGCCCTTCACGGAACGACCTGCACCAACAGCAAGAGGCGTAACCACGCCCGGAACAATACCGCCGGCAAGTCCGGCCGCAATCTGGGTGCCCGTGCCGCCTCCGCCCTGCCGTGCCGCTTCCGAAGCCATGGCTCCGGTTGCGCCGCTGGCAATCTGCGTTTTCGGAGCGGCTGAAAGAAAACCGGCCACCGTGGGAGCTGCTTTCGCAACAGCCGGAGCCGCACCAGCCGCCAACGAGGGCAACACTCCTGCCGCCCCGCGCACACCGGCGGATACCAGTTTTTCCGTGTCCGTTTCCGCTTTCGGCAAACCCATGGCATCGGCAAGTCCCGTACCGGGATTGCCGAGCCCCAGGTCATAACCGAACAGACGCCCTACAGCGTTGACAGGCTGGTTCAGAAACGTGTCGGGAATATCCCCCAGTCCTTCAAGAACATTTCTGGTACCTACACCAACCCCTCGCTTGAATTCATCCCAGCTGGAAGCGTTGGAAGTTCTTTCACGGTCCGGAGTCTCCGCTTTCCCTCCGTTCAGAGGTTCCCAGCCGTTTTCCCCAAGAAACAGTCGTTCCCCCTTGTCGTTTTCAGCTACACGAAGAGGAGTCCACTGACCGTTCTGCAGTCCAAGATATTCACCGGTCTGCGGATTATGCGCTATTCTCATCGTCCCACCTCAAGAAAACCCGGAGGAAGCGGAGGAGTTGACGAGCTCTGATGCGTACCCCCTGTCTGTGCCTTTGGAACCGCAAAAAGGCTTTCCACTTCTTCCGGCGAATATCCCCAGGAAGTCAGCAAATCGACATAGGTCTTCCTGATGTTCAACAGATTTCGCCTGAGCTGTTCAGGCGACTGCCATGTATCAAGAGAGCCCATGGAGTCCCGAAGAAGTTTTCCTTCCGAATCGGAAAGAGCGCCCATGCCCGTCGCCCCTGTCGGGGAGGCGGCCTTGAGTGCCTGCATGGTCTGAAGCATGGAGCCCGAACCTATGGTATCAAGCTCTGCCTGAAGATTTCTCGCCTCTGTACCGGGAAGCATGGAAAGAGCCGAACCGGTCAGACCGGTGTTCCACGAAATGCCTTTTTCCGGCACCATGGCAAGCGCATTGTCCAGGGAAGTCATCTGCGTTTTTGCATTCTGCAGCACAAATGACTTCTGATTCTTTCTTGCCTGCTCCAGCTTTGCAGCGTCCTCCTGCTCCTTGCGCTGCTTCGGAGAAAGATACTCTTCTCCCGCAGGAGTCATAAGCGGAGTGACCGTGCCCGTATTTTTGTCCACCATACCTACGCCATCGACGTATTGCAGGTTCATGCCAAGGTTGTTTTTATTTTCCAAATCAGCCTTGTACTTTGCAAGAGCCATGGAGTTACGCAAAGACTGCTCCGCCTGCTGCTTCGCCTGCTCATTTTTCCACCATGACAGCGGGTCAAGCTCTTTCAACGCCGATTCATCGCCTGCCGCAAAGCGCTGCTGCAGCTCCCGGCGTCTGTTCTGTTCGTCAAGCTCCGCCTGCATCCCCTGCATCTGCATGTCACGGTACTGTTTACGCTCAGCGTCCAGACCTGCCTGCCGCTCCTGCGCCTGTCTCTGCGCCTCCATGGTGCCGAGTCCGGTCAGCGTATCGAAACCAGCCCGGCCCAGGAGCTGTCCTGTGCTCCGGCTCCCGTCGTTGTTCGAGAGCATGGAAAGTCCGGCGATAAGAGCGGCCGAGCCGGGGTCGTTCTTCATGGCGTTCCATGCCGCGTTTCTGTCTTCAGCCTGCCGGTTCGCCTGAGCGAAAGGAGAAGTCCAACCTTCAAACACCGTTCACCCCCTAGAACAGCCCGAGGAGACCGCCCGCAAGAGCACCAATGCCCGCGCCTACAGGTCCGCCAAGCGTAGAACCAGCCGCAAGGCCATAGCCTATGCTGCCGCCTGTAAGGGCTCCGCCCAGCACGTTCCCCAACGTACTCCCGCTGCTCTGCTGGCCGGTCGAGGTGGTGGTGCCGCCGTAATTGCCCTGAATGAGGTTGTTGTAATTCTGCAGGGCGAGCAGCGCCTGCTGCTGTTCGTAGTTGTAGCGGTCTATGTCTGCATTGATTTTCTGCTGAGTGTAGTCGTCCATGGCGGCGCCGGCCTGTCCGAGAGCCGCCGCATCGGTATAGGCCTGATTGGCGAGGCTCTGACCGGTCTGCCCGGCCACCACCTGCTGTCCTATGCCCGTATTGTAGAGCTGTCCGGCGGAAGCGGCCGCATCCGCCCTCTTGTCCCACAGGCTGGAATACATCTGCGAAGCAAGATTGTTCGCTGCGTCCGCCGAGGCAGCGGCATGGGCGCCGGAGCCGTACCTGCCGGCAGCGCTGAAATTGCCGTTTATGGCAGATTGCGCCTGCTGATTCGCCCTGTTGTACAGCTCATCCACATAGGGATTGTCTTCCTGGGAAAGCTGATTCAGGGTATTGAGCCCCTGATTGTTCGCCAGCGCTCCGCCTGTGGTGATGTTGTTCATGGCATCCGAAGCGTTATCAATAAGCGCGCTGCCGTTCTGCGCTCTGTCCGCCTGCATCTGAAGCGCATCCTGCGTCCATTGCGACTGGTCGGCCACGGTCTGGCCGGGATAGTAGTCCGGAGCCAGCCCCCCGTTCTGATAGAGCTTCTGTGCCTCTTTGAATATCTCCTGCAGATACGGCTGCTGCCCGCTCCACGGGTCCGCCTTCTGCACCGTCGTGGTGGAACTGCCGCCACCGCCTTTTCCGCCGCCCATACTACCTCCTTACAACGTCGCGTTTTCGGCGGGTACGGTATCCCGCGTGTACATGGTGAGCAGGGCGTCGGCGTTATGCCCTGTGGCATGATTGAACACCGCTCCGGGCAGCACGGCTATATCCATGGCCCCCACCCTGTGAATGAAACTGATGGCCGCCCGGTTATACAGCGGAGTGATGCCGTAACAGCGGTCCAGAAGATACCGCCCCTCCTCATCCCGCGCATGCAGCGCCATTCCGAGGGAATACCTGCCGAAGCCCTGCGCCACGGGAAGTTTTCCCGCCGTCCGTTTCGTCCCCTGCGGCAGCGTGGCGAAATGACACTTCGCCGTCGTGCCTTCGTGGTCCGTCAGCCAGAACAGACCGCACGGCTCCCCCCGGAACAGAATTATCCACGGATGGACATCGGCGGAACGCGCCCAGAGGGCGAAGTCCTGCTCAGCCAGGGGAGGCATATTGTAGAATGTGGCCGTATCGCGCCCACAGGCACGCATGAGCGCCCAGAAACGCATGAGCTGTCCGTCGGAAAGCTCCGTCCTGTAGATGCCGGAAAATTCTCCCATGCTATCCTCCAAGATTGAACGCGCCGAGAATACCGCCGAGCTGAGACGGGTCGAAGGAAAGTTTCATGCCGGAAACGGCGTTTCCGACATTCATGCCCGTCGCAGGAACGCCGGGACCGAAGCTGCCGGCCATGGTCGGCTGAGGAAGGTTGGCCGCCGCGCCCGCGGCCATGTTGGAGGCCACGTCCACATCGCTGCCCTGCATCATGGCCGCAGTGTCTTTCGCCTGCGTGCCCACAGGCGAGGCCAGCGACGGTCCGACGCCGGGCATGACGCTCTCATTGAACACTCCTCCGCCCTGCCCCTTTCCCATCATTCCCAGAAGACCACCGAGCTTTTCTGCATCTATTCCCTGATTCTGCTGCTGCGGAAGACCGGCGCCGCGGGGAACGGCGCCGCCCGCGCCCCTGGAAGCATCCACTCTCATGCCGGGATTGGAAAAATTCGGCATCACGCCGCGCTGATAAAGTCCTGCCATGTCATTTCTCCTATTGTCCGCCGTCGCCGATGAGCGCCCATCCGAACGAACACTCCCCCGGAGCCGCAACAAAGCTGAATGTCATGCTGTCGCGGGTCATTTCCGAAAGCCACCACACCGCGGAAGCGGCCGCCGCATCCAGCGGAATGAGCATGGCAAGCCGCCCCGCCCGGCAACGTTTATCCTTGACCGTAACCGATGTTTCCCCTGCGGCACACGTCACTCTTCCGATGTTCGCCGTGTCACCCCGGAGTGCGGCATTGACGCCCACGGCCAGAGCAATCATCTGCGCAGGCGTGGAGGCAGATACCTGAGGAACGAAGTTTGCCATCACTCTCCTCCCATGAAGTAGTCAAGCAGCCCGCTCATTCTGTTGCCGAGCCAGTTCCCGGCCCTGTCCATGCCGTAAGCGACGAACGGTTCCGCCGCCACAGCCGCCATTCTTCCCGCCGTCGTCGCCGCGCCGATGGGCGCCGTCAAAAAGTCCACCACGTCCACCAGCGGCGTCCCCAGCCCGGGTTCACGGTTCACATAGCCCGGCTCATCGGCAGGAAAGCGGTACTGTTCCGCAGACACGGACGCCTCTGCCTCATCCGGCAGAAACGCAGCGGCAGCGCCGCCTCCAGCAAAAAGCGGCAGCATGCCCTTGCGAAGAGCATCCATTCCGGGTATATTGGAGGTTCCAAAGAGCTTTTCTTTGTCTTCGACAGTTGTAAGTCGTCCGGGCAGCGTCCCTTCCTTAGAGGCAACCTCTTCAGGAATGTGTGGATATGAGGGGAGAGGGCGTCCCTCCGAAGGTAAAGAGAGCTCTTTTTTCATATCTTCAACAGGATATCTGTATCCTGTCACCAGCCCGGAAAAACCGTCATGAGGAGCAACGACGCCACGCCAAGCATATTCCCCATCAGGCGTGAACAACTTTGCTGCACCTCTGCCGTCAGGAAACGCTCTTGAACGGGAACCATGAAAAACACTGTTGAGCCCATCAACAAGCGTTTCCGGTTCGATATGGTCAAGCCCCATTCTTTTCCTGACAAACTTCTCTATATTCTTCCCGGACAGCTTGAGCGGCCCTTCGGTAAATGCCGAATCGACTTTTTGTAGCTTTTTGAGCTGACCGCCTGAGATGCGGCCGAAATCCATGGGAGTGAAGTCGCCTGTTTTCAGCTTCTCCACCAGCTCTTCCATGTATTTCGGGCGCGCCGCCTCTGCCTCATCCGGCAGAAGCGCAGCGGCAGCGCCGCCTCCCACAAAGAGCGGCAGCATGCCCTTGCGGAGAGCGTCCATTCCGGGTATATTGAAGTCATCGGAAACGCCGTCAGCAGAGAACGCTCGCTGCGTGGCCCCTCCCTCCGGGGAGTGTGAGGTATCAGGATGGAAGGCGGAACCATCCGGCGTTTCCCAAGAACGGCTCTTCATTTTGAGGAGCCGTTTGTTACTTAATGGGTTCACCTGATGCAGATAGGTAAACTCTTCAGAAGGTCGCAAAGCGCCTCTTCCCCCTGTGCTGCTCCCTAAAGCGCCAACACTCTCAGCATAGGGTTTATTTGCCCGCACATAAAATCTGTCCTGTCCTGTAGTCAGAGACTCTACAAAATCTTCTATTTCTTCATTGGACATATGCCCACGTCTGGCATTCCAGTAATGCTGGATATCATTTCTATCAGCAGCAAACTTTCGAGTATGGAACGCTCCATTATCTTCCTTTGCAGCTTTGAAAATATCTCTTGGCAATCGCTCTTGAAATTCGAATACCGGCTCATTCATGGGCAAGGCACCCTTAGACGCGTTATCGAGAAGATTCAGCAAGCGCCGTCCGTCTTTGGAATAGACCGCGGCATCCGCTTCCTCCGGCATTACGGATGCCGCTCCGGCCATAAGTCCCAGCAGCCCGCCCAGCTTTTTCATGGCCATCTACATGCCCCCTTCGGTTTCGGTCAGAACCTCCACGCCCACGGCATGACTCCAGCTCTCTCCGGCGGGAACCATCACCCGTGCTGCAAGATACACCGTGGAAAGATGCTGATAGCAGACGCCGTCACGCTGCTGTTTCATGTATGAGCCGAACCTGCGCGCATCCATTTCCCGATGGCGATACACGGGCAGAGCTTCGGCCGCTCCGCTGTCCACCAGAGGACGTAAACCGTGCACCATCATGCGCTCTCCGCCCTGTTCCGCAGTGTCTATGACGGCTTCAAGAGCGGAGCCGGTAAAATTGGCAAGTCCATGCGACGTGTCGAAAGCGGATATCACGCTCATGTCGCCGTTTTTGAAAAGAGCAAGGTCAAGGTTCGGAAAAGGCAGATTATCGAGGGCCCCATACTCGTCCAGCTCTTCCAGCGACATTCCGCCGCGGGTGTAGTCCTGAAACAGCGTCTCCGTATCCGTCACGCCGTAGGCCCACCGGTCGAGAATGTAATTGTAGATGAGCAGACGGTCATGCACTCCCGCAGGCGCATCCGGCGTAGCGAAGCTCCACATGGCCACGCGGTTGCGGTTGTCATGCACGCCGCGCACCTCGCTCAGCCGTTCGATGGAAACCTGGTCAAAGAACCATTCATCGATGCGCTCCACCCCTATGGACTTCACGCTTGCGCCGTCGGTCATACGCCAGCCGTCTTCCGCGAGATAGACGCAGGCATTACCGCATACCACAGGCGAGTATGGAGCCGCGAGGCCGTGTTCCCTGTCCACCGGGTCGAACTGAAAAATATACGGTGTTCCCACATAGGTGGCGCGATGTATGCCGCGTTCGAGAAAGACGAGGCCGTCCACACCGCCCACGCCGCCGACAACGGCCTGCACCTGACCTCCCACGGGAAAGACCTGTATGTCGGACTGAACATACTGCGCGTCATTGCTTCCCGGTTCAGGCCATTCGTCCGGCCTGTCCAGTCCCGACCAGCGTATGGCGTTTTTTCCGTCAACCAGCCTGCCCATGACCAAAAAGTCGCGTATCACGCCGATGACTTCCCCGGCCGGCGCACCTTCCACCGCCTCGAAATTCTGCGCCACACCGGCAACGGAACTTTTCAGCAGCGTGGAACCGAACAACGCGTACACGGCGTTGCCGTATTCTGTAAACGCACGCACGTTGGAGGCCGTAGTTCCTGTGTATTTTTGCGTCCATCCCTTACCTTCCAGCGTGTATATGCCTTCCAGCGTAGCCGCGAACGTGGTGTTCGTGCCGTACAGGTCCCGCTGAGAACAGGCGGCCTTCGCCTGAGAAGGAAGGGCCCCATACGCAAGCGTAACGCTTCCAAGCAGCGGACGGTAACCGCGTTTCGCCGGTATCACATTTCTGGCCTCCGGCACCTGCTGCCCGTTCAGAAGCGCCGTGTCCGGTTCCCACGCGCCGAAATCGAGCCGCGTTCTCTTCACTGCCATTGCACCACTCCCGTCCAGGTTCCCTCATGTCTCGCAAGCTCCGTCCAGCCCCAGCCCTTGTATTCCGGAGCGATAACGCTGCCGGCATTTCCATCAGAGCGGTCAGGCTTCACACAGCGGACACGGTTCGGCTCCGTCTTCTCAGAAAACTGCGCCGCAAGCCCGGCAAGCGCCGTCATGCGGACGCGATACGGCGCGAGCTCTTCCGCGCAGCAGGCGGATTCCACTTCCAGAAAAGGCATGACACGAAGAAACACCGCGTTCTGGCCGCCGACCGCCGCCCCGCTCCCGGAAAGCAGTCTCGCCCGCACAGGGAAAAAGACTTCCGAGCAGGAGGCCTGCGCCTTCTGCGCCGCCTGTCTGATTCTCAGTGAAAACACGGTTCCGCCGGCCGTAACATTCGAAGCATCTTCGCCCGTCCGAATCCGCAGGGCGGAAACATCCCCGTCGCCGAAGCAGCTTCCGGCCAGCACGGCATACACAGGACGGAGCCTTTCCCCTGCCTGCTGCTGCGCCGTCTCCGCCGCTCCACTGCCTGAAAGAAGGACGACGCCTGCCCATACGGCCTTCTCCGAAACGACGGCCGCCCCTTTCACCTCCAGGACTTTCTTTCTGACAAACGCGGACGACTGCCCGCTTTTTCCCTGTTCGGAACACGTCAGGGCATATTCCCCCGCCGTGGTCCAGACGGCGTCGTCCAGAGACCACGGCAGAGAATCCATACTGCCCCACCTGTCCAGTTTCTCCAGAGACTGGGGAGGAGCCTTTACGGTGATACGGGAAGAAGCCATGCTCAATCCATGGTAAGCGTCAGGTTGTTGGCATTGATACGGTAAATGTCGCCCTTGAGCAGCTCCTTGGGGTCGGTGATACTCCCGTACCATACAAGATTGCCGCTCGCGTCCGCGTCAAAAAGCCCCCACGCCACCGCCGTCCCCCAGTTTGCCGTAGCCGTGGGAAATTCTATGGCCGCACTGTTCTTCATGGTCCCGCTCGATGGCGTGCCGAAGGTCACCTGTTTTCTGGCATAGGCTCCGCCCGAGACTTCGGTGCCGCCGCCCGTTTCGGAAGGCGCTGCCGTGAACAGCGCAAGATAATAGGGGCCGGCGTCCTTGAACAGGGTGAGCAGCTTGTCTTCTCCGTGATTAGTCAGGCTCATGTCATATCCTCCTTGTCGGACGCATGGTAATGTTTGCCGTGAACCGCGCCCTCTGTTCACCCGCCTCCGCTTTCTGCCTTGCAGCGGCGTAATATTGTGTCCACATCTCCACAGGCGCGCTCCCCCGTGTGAAAGGCCCACTTTCCACAAGCGTTCCGTACAGATACAGGTCGGGAAAAGTCAGCAACACCGCATTGTCCGGCTGAGCATCGCCGAGTGGCTCTATTTCCGCGTAATAGGTGAGGTACAGCCTCCCCTTACTGTCCGGCGCCGGCATCAGAAACACATCGCGCCCGATGATGGTATATTCCCTCGGTCTTCCGGGGACCTGCTTCTGACCGTAAGTGTCTGGCGGCACATAGCATAGGTTCACCGTGCGGCCGTCCATATCCTGCCATGTGAGGTCCCTCATCTCCAGAAACACATCCCAGTTGCCCGACTCTCTACGCCAGGGCAGAGGCACGGCGCTCTGTCCTGGAAGAACAGACGTTTCCGCACGCTTCTCCATGACCCGGAGCCTCAGCTCACGATTCATGCGCCTCTCCGCCAGCCCTATGAATACAGGAATTCTCTTTGACAAATCATCGCGGCCGAGATAGTCAGCCACGGCTTCTTGCAATCCCGTCCAGCTCGTCAAATCCGCCATCATTCCCCCCATCCGAAACAGCCGTACAGCCCGCCCATTCTGTTGCCGAGCCAGTTCCCGACCCTGTCCATGCCGTAAGCGACGAACGGTTCCGCCGCCACAGCCGCCATTCTTCCCGCCGTCGTCGCCGTGCAAATGGGCGCCGTCAAAAGGTCCGCCACGTCCACCAGCGGCATCTCGAATCCCGACTCCCTGTTTACATAATCCGGTTCATCAGCGGGAAAGAGGTACTGACTGGCAGGTACGGAAGTCCGAACTTCATTCGGCAGAAACGCAGCGGTAGCGCCACTTCCTGTAAAAAAGCGGTAGCATACCTTTCATGAAGCTCGCCATCACACCCTCTCCAGCGTGGTGCGGAAGGCGCGGTTGTCAGGGTCGTTCAGAAATTTCCGCATGGCCTCGGGGTCGTTCAGAATGTCCAACCCCTGCGCAGCGGCAATGTCCGCCACGGCCACGGGAATGGAGGCCACGCGCCGGAACACGGGAGCCATCTGGAAGCCGCATTTCTGCGCGTTCTGTGCCTCCCTGTTCAGTCTGACAATCTTTGTCACGTCCTGCGAACGGGAGATAACCCCCTCTTCCGTCACAAAGTCCGAAACGCCGTCCACATAGTCAAAACGCACCCCGCGCACTCCTCCAGAAAGTTCAAGCATCACTTCACCTCTTTTTTCCCCGAGTCTGACAGACGGAAGGCGCGCGGCACAGAAAAGAACAGGTGCGGAAGCTGCCGGGCGCCGATACCTGCTCCGAAACATCCGGCTGAGTCCTCAGGCAAATGCCTGATGAAATACGTCTGCCCCGGTGAGAGGAAACTGCTCTCATCGGGGCATAAAAAGAAAGTGAACATCCCCGCGGATGGCCCATCACCGATTGCCCTTCCGCTGAAAAATCAGACCTCTGGCGTGCCTTTCAGGGTCCTGCAGCGTCTGCTTTCTTTTCACGGCCCGCACGCCCTCCACAAGACCTCCGCCGGAGAGGAGATACAGGGCGTGGGCGAAGAAGGGGTAATAGAAGTGCCAGTAGTTGAGGCAGTTCAAGTCGTCGTACTTCGACGGGGTGTAGGGACAGCCGCCGCAGCAGACCCAGCGCAGCAGGCAGTCCCGGCAGCGGGGAAGGCGCTTCTTCAGGGCCGCGAAGTCGAGGATGTTGTGCTCGCCTGTATGGATGTTCCCCTTGTAGATGTTGTTGCCGTATTCGTCCGTGAACATGTCCTTGATGTTGTGACAGCCCCAGAGGTGTCCGGCCATGTCCACGGCGAAAAAGTTCTTCTGGTCGAAGGTCTGGCAGTCCGCCACCACTTCCGTTCTGCCGAGAAGTTTCAGAATTTTCGCCACTCTCCTCAGATAGACGTTTCTCATCTGAGGCGCGGCGTCGGCAAGAAAAAGGGAAAGACGCTCGGCCGTGTCGCGCTCGAGCTGCTCCTTCGTGCAGGCGAAATGCACGCCCTTTTCGTCGTAGATGCGATTGTAGTATATCTCCCCGAGGGCGAAGCGGTCCGTGCCGAGCTTTTCCTCCGTGTGGCGCAGGTAGTCCGCCGTGCCGGGGTTGTACCTGTGGAACACGGCGGAGAGTCCGAGCACTCCGTCCCTTTCCATGAGGGCCATGGCGGATTCGCGGGTTTCCGTGCCCTTGTCCAGAATGTCCTTCCCGTTTCTCACGAACTGTCCCGGCCCGTCGTAGCTCACGGAAACGCCGATGCCCTCGTCCATGACGAAGCGGAACGCATCCCCCTTGAGAAGGCTGCCGTTGGTCACGGTGCCGAAGAATATCCTGTCGGCCTCACCGCCGAAGACCTCCCGTATTTCAGGCACGAGGGCCTTCATCTCTCTGAGATAGAGAAACGGCTCTCCTCCCCAGAAGGTGACGTGAAGGTTCTCTCTGTGCGGAGAGAAATGGGCGTCGTAGTATGCCTTCAGACGCCGCACGAAGCGCCGTATGTCATCCGTCGAAGCGTTCGGCGCATTCTTGATGGGGTTCTGCGTGCAGTAGGCGCAGCGGTAGTTGCAGGCGTGGCCGAGAACGATGCGCAGGTGCTGGGAGGACTGCCGGCGGTAGTCCTTGAAGAAGTCTTCCGCGCCTTCGGCAAGGACCCGGCGTCCTTCGTGGTCGTACAGATTGTTTCTCTCCGTATCGTATGTCCACGTCACGCGGTCCGCGGCATGATTCTTCAGCGTCAGTTCATATATCATCAGACCACCTCAAGTTCCTTTACCGTATCGTTGACGAACCAGCGGAAACCGATTTTCAGGCAGACGCGCTCCCCCTTCCCGAGTCCCATGGCGTGGATTCTCGCCGTGCCGCGGCCGTTGGTCACCGGTATCTTCGTGCGCGGCAGATACCCCCCGTCGGAGGAGAGATAGACGTTCACCGCGTGGTCTTCCAGCACCTGCCCGGAGTTGTCGAGCACGGTGAAGGCAAGGTTCGCCGTGCCTTCCGCCTCCACCTCGGAAGGCGCGTCTTCGTCCCACACGATGCGGGGAACATAGTCGTAGAGAGAGGCGTAGTCGAAGCCGGAACTGCCGGAAATGGTCTTCTCCTCGAAGGCGAGCGTGTCGCTCAGGACAACGCCGCCCTCGCCCATGGTGCTCACGATGGAGCAGTCCGCAAAGGTGGCGTCCTCGAAGGGCACGTACAGGAACAGGAGGTTGGTCGCCGTAAAGCCGCGGAAGGTGTGGTCCCTCACGCGGGAGGCCATGGAAAAGGCCGTGCGGTTGTAGAAGCCGAGGGGTGCTCCCGTCTCCTCGTCGCAGGCAAGGCAGAACACGGTGCAGGCCTCCCACTGCTTGGCGAAGAGCTCCTCAAGGGAGAAGGTCTTCGTCTCGCCGAGGCTGACGTAAACGGAGCCTTCGTGCACGCGCTCCCCCTCCGCCGCGCCTTCTCCGGCCTCATCCCCGTCCCCGGAACGTTTCCGCCACGAAGAGACGGAAAGAAGCGTGCCGTCCCCGGAGACGTTTATTTCGTAAAGGTTGTCCCTGCGGTAGGGAAAGTTTTCCCTGCGGCAGATGATGTGTCTCGGCGTGTTCATGCTTCCTCCTTTGCCGCGGGCACGGCAAGCTGCACCACAAGGCCGGAAAAATCCGCCCAGACGGGTTCGCCCGTCGAAGATTCCACCACGAGCATATGCTCCGTCAGTCCTTCGGAGGAAAGTTCCTCCACCTTTCCGGCATAGGCCTTCCGGGCCCGAACCGCATAGCGCCCCGCAAGATTGCCCTTTGCGTCGTGCACGGAGCCGGAGACTTCCGCGGCCGCAACGTCCACGGCGCAGGGAACGCCGCTCTCATCGAGAAGGACGTGGTCCGCGGTAAGCACGGCGCCGCCCAGCCGCACGACGCGCTTTTTGGGCGGAACGGGCCCGCGGGAGACGTACAGCACGCGGTGCGCCACGCCGCGCGTATCGAGAATTTCATCGCCCTCCCCAATCAGGGAAACGTCCCTGCGCTCCCCGGCCGGAGCCGTGACAAAGGAGCCCGAAACAAAGCAGTTGTCCCCGCAGTCACAGTTGCAGTTGCAGTTCCACGCCCGCAGCGTGGGAACGCTGATGGTCACGTTGCCGGAGCCGTCGAAGCTCACGCTGCCGCTCTGGTTGTAGATTGGTTCGGTTTTGTCACCGCTGCCCGAGGTCGTAGTCTGCACCGTGATGGTTCTTGAGGTCTGCAGCTTCGTGGCCGTGGCCGCGTTGCCGGTGATGTTGGACACCGAGGGCGCGGCGGGAAGCGTGACGGTTTTCGTGGAGGCCGCGGTAATCTTGCCCTTGGCGTTTACCGTGAAGTACGGCACCTGAAACGTGCCGCCGTGGGCGGGAGAAGCGTTGGCCGAAGGGCCGTAGCTTGCCGCGGTGACGCCGCTTTCGGCATCGGCCGCGTCCGCCGCGCTCTGTGCCGCGTCGGCAGCACTCTGGGCCGCGTCCGCAGCACTTTCTGCCGCTTCGACCGAACTTCTGACTTCCCCGAGAGCCGCATTCTGCGCGCTGCTCTCGGTCTTTACGTCCGCCATGAGCTGACGGATGGCGTTGTTAATGCCGGAAGGCGGACAGCCCTCGGCAATGTTGATGCCCGAAATCGTGGTGTTCAAATCCGGGTTGGTATTGTAGTCCGATACGGCCATGAGACCTCCTTTTTCTTCCACCATACCGGGTGTGGAACCTGCGGCACATAAAAAAGGCGGCAGGTTTTCCCCGCCGCCCGGTTCCGGAAGAAAGACGTTACGCGGACTTCAAATCCGCCAGCACGCCGGAAGAGGCGTCGTTTCTCGCCTCCAGCGTACATTCCACAAGCACATGGCCCTTCAGGCTGTCGCCGGTAACGGCCAGTTTTTCCTCTCTGAAGCCGCGCAGATACGCCACCTTCCAGTACTGCGGGTCAAGCACGAAAGCACAGGTCTTCGAAAACGGCTCAAAGGCCTGCACACGGTTGGGTACGAGCTTCAAGGTACCGAAGTCGGAGACATACACATCAATGACGGCAGTCGCCTTCTTCCGCTCCGCCTTTTCCATTTTTGTTGCGCCGCCGGTGAGCACCTCACTCATCTTCACGCGGATGTCCGGCGCCATCATGATGCGGTCCGGGTTGCCGCCGGCATTATAGATGTCGGTAAGAAGCGTCTTGAGCATGGCTTCGGTGGGCACGCGGGTGGTGCCTGCCGTGCAGGCCGTACCGGAAAGCTCTGCTTTCGTACCGTCCTGCGTGGCATAATTGGTCTGCATCCAGCAGGGAAGCCCGGTCATGAGGCGGCCTTCGCTGGTGCCGTTGTCGGAGCGGGCGATTTTATTCTGCAGCAGTGCGTATTCCACGTCCTTCTTGAGCTCTTTGGTACGCAACGCCATCTGATAGGCGTACTGCCTGCTTACGCCCGCCTGCTTCACGGCCTGAGCCGTGCCGGAAACGTTGATGGCCTTCTTGAGAATCTGCGTCTTGTTGGAGAGCTCCGTGGTATAACTTTCGGAAAAAACGGTGGTGTCCGCGCCTTCCAGGACAGAGTTCTCCGCAGGGCTTGCCAGCGTGTCGGTCTGCCACTCATGCAGCGTCTGACTTGCCTCGCTTTTTCCACACATCGAAAGAAAAGGCGTATCCGTGGGGGCAACGTTGAAAATCATGTCCATCAGGTCGCGGGGCTTGCCCTTGATGCTCGCGTCCTTGAGCTGGCCGGAAACGGTAGCCATAATAACCTCCTTACATTTCGGCTTCGAACAGGGCCGCGAGCGCGTCCGTACTGTTCGGGTTCTTGTTCAGCAGGGCGCGCGCCTTTTTCGCCCTGTCGTTGCCATCCGTCCGCGTCGTCCCGCGCGGTGTCTGTACTCTGGGAGCCTCCGCCACCTTTTTGGCGGCCGAAGCGCGCCTGGCCTGAAGTCTGTCGTACAGCATGGCCTTGGCAACGAGCTTCACCTCATATCCCCTGGAGAGACCGTTGATGACCTCGGGAGGACATCCCTGCTCCTGCATGTACCTTGCCATATCCGCAGCAAAGGACCTGCCTTCAAAACCTGCTCCCATGAGGGCCCTGATTTCCGGCTGTACACGCGCGAACTCGGAGGCCATGGCTTTCCGGGCTTCCTGAGCTCTCTGAGCTTCGTACAGGCCTGCGGCCTGCGCCACCCCCTGCTGTATGCGCGAAATGGCACCCATGCGCGCGTTATAGGCCTGCTGCAGTCTGATGTATGTGGCAGGGTCGCTCTGTGCGAGTCCGTTCCAGTCCACACCGCCGTACTCCCCTTCCACAATCTGCTTCATAGCTGCGAGAGCCTGCTGAATCTGGGCATTTGCGGCAATGGCGAACTGCTCCTGCTTATGTAGAACCTCCTGTCGCTCCTGTTCCGCCTGCGCCATGGACTGCGCATGCGCCTGTTCACGCGCATACACGATATGGCGGACTTCCGGGGGCAGGCCCTGCCATACGGCATCCTCCCAGCCTTCCGGCACGGGCACATCAGAAGCGTCCTTTGGTGTCTCTTCCCCCGACTCCGCACCTTCCGTTTTTTCCGCCGGCTTCGCGGGCTCCGGGTCTGCCGAACCGTCGCCTCCCTCCTCTCCGTCCAGGGCAGGGACTTCGTCCTCATCGGAGAGCAGGTCAACAATGGCGTCCACATCGTACACACCTTCGTCAGTGCCGACACCAGTACCCGCTTCTTCACCGCCAAGTTCTTTGAGTTCTTCGCTCATTCTTTCCCCTTTGCGGCCTCAAGCGCCGCGTTTAATACTTCATCCTTACCCTTTTCCAGAATTGCGGCACACTGCAATTCATCGAAAAGTTCTTTTTTTACCGCGCCAAGTGCGCGCTGCATATACCACCACTCATCACGCCTCACACTGTCCGAACCTGCGCGCCATGCCTGCACATACCTGGCATCAAGTCGGGCAAAAACATCCCGGAACACCCGACTTTGCAGAATGCGCCCGGCTTCCAGCGCATCCATTCGTTCCTCATGCGTCATTCTTTTTCTCTCATGAAGTAGTCGAGCAATCCGCCGAGCTGGTTCATTCCATAGGAAAGTACAGGGTCAAGCACGGCGGCAGCCGCCTTTCCCGCCAAGCCCGGCACTCCCACCACGGCAGCGGGAAGTTCAGCAGGATTCCACGCTTCTTCCAGCCCCGGCTCGCGGTTCACATACCCCGGCGCATCGGCGGGCCATAACGCAAGTCCCGCACCCGACCCCGCACCTGTCACGACGGGAAGTTTGCTCTTGCCGGACGCTGCCGTTTCAGGCATAATTTTTTCCATGGAAGGCTGTCTGACAGCAGAAAGTCCCGGTGGCTGCGCACTGGCAGGACCATCGGTCCTGATACCAGATATGGGAGATAGGGGCCTCCCCAGATAGCCTTCAACAAATTTTCTTTTCTCATGGTCCGGCTGAAACACCGTTCTCAGCATGACATCCCCGTTGCTTCCGCCGGAAAACGGCGAAACCACGTCCTTCCCGTCGTTCAGATAAAACATTCCCCTAGCATTGTTCCGGAAGTTTTTGCCCGGGAAATTGGGCAGCACCCGCGTTTCACCGGAGTTCAGCATGTTCTCGATGTGCCGTCCCACCTCCAGCGGCTCCATCTCGCCCGTGGCCATACGCGCCTGCCCGCCGTGCGTGCCGACTTTGACCACATTTTGGGTAATGGCAGGGTCACGCTTGGCCGCCTGAGCAAACACCTCCGGCTCCAGCGTGCCGGCATACAACATCTTCCTGCTTCCTTCCCGCACAGCCCTGTCGTACATTTCGGCAAAGCCTTTGACGGCAGGCGCTCCCTCTGCTTCCTCCGGCATGGACGTACCGGCCAGAATCCCCAGCAGACCGCTCAGCTTTTTTACGTCCATCACAATCCCCCAACGCCCCTGATATTCGTCAGGCCGCTACCTTTCTCCCCCATCTTGAGACGCGTCTGGTCAAGCTCCTTTTCCATCTGCATTTCCATGGCCTTCAAAGCAAGCTGGCCCTCTGTTTTCTGCTTTTCCAGCGCAATGTTGCTTTGCGTTTCAAACGCCTTTCTCTGTGCCTCCGTCTGAGCTTTCCATGCGTCAGCCTGCTGCTTGGCCTGTGCCTTCTGTTGTTCAAGCTGGAGCTTCTGCTGCTCAGGAGAGGGAGCCGGTTTTTCATTCATGATTGCCTGCTCTGCCCGCTTGGCATCCTCTTCCGTACCGAAGAACCGTTCCGGAGATTCCAGTCCAGCCGCTTCCGCCATTTTGTGGCAGGTGTAAATCACGTGTGCGAGGCGCACCGGAGAATTTTTCCCGAGCTGCGAGATGAACCCCTGCTGAATCTGCAGAATCTGCTGATAGGCGGCCAGCAGCTTGCCCCTGTTGCCCGTGCCGAGTCCTACGGCCACGGCGATATCCATATCAGGGTCCCACATGCGCGGGTCGAAGGCCATGAAGCGGCCTTTCAGTCGAAGCTGCACAGCCTTGTCCTGATACCGGTGCAGAAGATGAAGGATGTAACGACCAAGCGGCTTGAAAAAAGTCTCGGCATAGACGCGGGCAATAAGCTCAAGACGCTGATTTATGGCCTCCTCCATGATGCTTGCACCTGTGGCCGTATTCTGGAGCGTGTCGGCCTGAAGGCTCTGGGTACGACTGGAAATGCCGGTTCTGCGCTCGATGAGGTCCGCGCTCATCTGAAGTCCGGCAAGCGCGTCCCCGGAAGATGTGGACACTGGCAGCGGAGTAATCTGCGCATCTCCTCTGATGCGGTGTACTGCGCCCACGCCGCGGGAGAGGAGGCTGTCGTATTCCACGCTGCCGCTCATCCCCTCATTCACCACAAGTTCAGCCTGATTCGAGAGAGCGAGGCAGTCCAGATACTGCCGCGTCATTTCCGTACGCAAATCCTGCACATCAGATACAAGGTCGGCCAGGCACAGGCCGACGACCTGATGCGGCATGGGCACCGAGCAGGCGGCAAACAGCGGCGCGCGGTACAGAGGCCACTCTTCCACCCGAAGAACCCGGCAGGATTCGGCATCACCGCAGTATGTCGCCTTGACCTTTTCGGCGATGCCGTCCCCGTTCAAATCGAAGTCGAACCAGGCTTCATACACGCGATATTCCCGGGTCGCCCGGCTCTGTCCGTCACGGTCCTCCCCGTTCTCGTCATTGATGTTCCGTCCGACTTCCGTCTCCGGCATCATGTCTTCATCATCGAGAGGCGCAAGCTCGTCAATGACGGACGGCAGATAACCTTCCCTTCTCAGGTCGCTGGCCGTCTTTATCTGCCAGTAAGCGATGAAACGGGCCTTCTCCACGTCCTGCGCATCGGCGGAGACAACGACGTTTTCCGAAGGAACCGGGTCGATTTGTATGTCCCGCGTCACAACGGTCCGATGCACGGTCACGTCGTACATCATCCCCTGCGGAGTCATATACTTCTGAACTTCCACCGCACCGGGCGTCTCCACATCCAGCGATGAGTCCATGAGCAGCGCCATGGCCTCGACTTCCGAAAGCCCTGCGAACTGATGCACCTTCTGCTCTTCTCTCTCCGGGCAGTGCGCGATGCACCAGCCCACGCGCTGATAGAGCCCGTCGGCAAGCACATCGTGGACAAGGGAGAACATCCTTCTGCCGAACACCACCTGATTGACGTACAGCGTGGCGTCCGCCGCCGCCTGTTCCTGCTCCGGAGTCTTCGGCTCGAAACGGATGATTTCATCACCGCAGAACACACGCATGAGTCCGGGCTTGGCCCATTCCACGGTCTCCATGACCGTGCGGTCAACATAGGTGGAAAGCCCCTTGCCTTCCCTGTCGTCATCCACAGTGTATCCATATCCCAGATAACGCTTCTTCAGTGTGGTACGGGCCACGGAGAGCTTCGACCCCTCAACGCCCATGCACTGCTCCATTTCCCGCACGATGACGCGCCGCACACGGTCCTTCATGTCCTTTTCGTTCATCAGCAAACCCGCAGGTTTTTACGCGGCGGAAGCGGTGCAAAAGCGCTCCTGCCAGCGACGTTGTCTATACCCATGGCCAGATAGCGGAAGGCGTCCGCTCCGTGACTTGTCCAGTCATGCAGCGGCCTTGCGCGAAAGTCGTTCGCTTTCCCGTCCCATTCCCGCTGGTAAAGGCGCAGAGTTTCAAGCCCCTGCGCACAACGTTTCTCATCGAACCAGCATCGGGGCAGAAGCAGGCGCACCGCATTGATGCCGTCGTCCACCCGCGTCATGGGCAGCACGCGGCCGCGCACGCCGAGCCTCTGCAAAGTCTCAAGGCGTGTGGTTCCCGTGCCGAGTTCCGAAGCTCCGGCATCATGCGGCAAAAGATGTTCGCCGTACACATAGCCCCGCCCCTGCAGCACCCTGACGTAGTGTTCAAGCCCCACCCCCGACGCCTGATAGTAGTCGATGACATGTACTTCCCGCCCCACCACCTGCGCGAACCAGATGGCCGTGGAATCGGAAAAGCCGAGGTCCCACGCCGTCACTACGGGATAGCCCGGCTGATACGGCACGGAAGATATGCGCCCTTCCCGGTCAAGCTGCTCCATGAGCCTGCCGTAGTACGCGCCCAGTACGGCCGCCGTGAAAGAACATTCGTACTCCTGCTCGTACTCGGCTTCGCTCGTTTCGCGTCTTGCCGTAGCAAGGTCCTCAGCGGAAAGTATTCCCGTCTCGGAAGCCCGGTACATAAGAGCTGTCCATTCCTCACCGTGCAGCCGCGCGTTCTCCCACACCTTCCAGAGGGCATTTCTGCCCTTGGGAGTTCCCAGAAAAAGAGCTCTGCCGTGCGTGGCCAGAATCATGGGCAGCACGATTTCCGACCACATGGCATAGGGCATCTGCGCCACCTCATCGAACACCACGTCGCACAGATTCAGGCCACGCAGAGAATCGGGATTTTCCGCACCATAGAGCCGTATACG
>CALUPQ010000064.1 GCA_944322695.1 uncultured Mailhella sp.
TGTTCGGCCGACTCAAGGATTGGCGCAGAATAGCCATGCGTTATGACCGTTGTGCCCACACGTTCTTTTCGGCTATTTGTCTCGCTGCCATTGTCATCTTTTATATTTAATGAGTCCTGAACCTAGCCATGTACTTCCTGCTTCTCTTCCGAAGGCTCCGCAGTCTCTGCCTCAAGGAACTGCTCATCATCTTCAAGGACCCGGCCAACCGCCTGGTGCTCATCATTCCCGTGGTCATCCAGTCCTTCATCTTCGGCTACGCCGCCACCTACGACCTCAACTACGTGCCCTACGTCATCTGCGACCAGAGCCGCTCCGCCCTCTCCCGCGACCTCATCGCCCGCCTCGACGGCTCGGAAAAGTTCTCAAGGCAGGCCACGCTGGACAGCACCGCACAGGCTGAGGAATGGATTTACGACGGCCGGGCCCTGCTGGCCATACAGATAGGCCCCGACTTTGCCGACCGCATCCTTTCCGGCAGGAGTGCGGACATACAGGTCATTCTCGACGGCCGCAACTCCACCACCGCATCCATCGCCCTGGGGTACCTTTCGCAGATGACGGATGCATGGAACGCCAAAAACGGCCGCACCTCTCCGGTCGACGTCGTCATGCGGGCATGGTTCAACCCTCAGCTTGAAACGCGCTGGAACATCATGCCCGGCATGCTGGCCTCCCTGAGCATCATTCAGATTATGGTGCTGGCCGCGCTCTCCGTGGCCAGAGAAAGAGAACAGGGCACCTTCGACCAGATGCTGGTCACCCCGCTCTCTCCGTGGGAAATACTCATAGGCAAGGCAATTCCCCCCGTGCTGGTGGGCCTTGCCCAGGCCTCGCTCATTCTGCTGGTGTGCCTGTTCTGGTTCGACATTCCCTTTGCCGGAACCTTCACCGACCTCTACATCTCCCTCGGCGTGTTCACTCTGAGCTGCGCCGGGCTGGGGCTGTGCATTTCCGCCGTTTCCCTGAACATGCAGCAGGCCCTCGTGTACTGTTTCGTGGTGCTTCTGCCCATGGTGCTGCTCTCGGGGCTCGCCACGCCCGTGAGCGCCATGCCGGAAGTCATGCAAATCGCCACATACGCCAATCCCCTGCGTTTCGCCCTCGTGTGCGTGCGCAGCGTGTACCTGGAAGGCGCGCCTCTTGCCGACATTGCGGACAACTTCATTCCCATGCTGGCCGTGGCCGCGGTCACCCTTCCGCTTGCGGGCTGGCTTTTCCGCAACAGGCTGAGCTGAACATATTTCCATAAAAAATGCCCTAATGGTAAGCCGGAACCTCCCCTTCATGGGGCGTTTTGCTTTGAGCCTGCAAGTCCGCCACGCGGATTCCCCAGAGTCTCTCCCGTCGTTCCGTCGGAGCCTTCCGCATATTGCCTCTGAGCCTGAATTCGGCGCGGAAACCATGAATATCCGCTGTCTCAACAGGAGTGGTTGAATTCCGCTCGTTCATCTTCGGGCTCCTTTGCATGGATTTCAGTCAAGAGAACCTGTTATCCTGACACGGTCTCCCTTTTAATTCTTAAAGACTTCCCCCTCGTGAAAATCCCCTCCTGGCGCGGAGGCCGCAAACGAAAGGCGCCTCTTCCTTTTCTGGAAGAGGCGCCTTTTCGACCAAATTGAACAGGCGGCTATTTCAGCCCCGCCATATGATTGCACGGGCCGTGTCCCTTACCGGGAGCGAAGCTGTGCCTGAGGGCAAGATTGAGAAATTCCTGCGCTCTGGTGACGGCCACGCGCAACGGCATTCCGAGGGCCAGCTGGGCGGCTATGCCCGCCGAAAGCGTGCAGCCCGTGCCGTGACTGTTCTGCGTATCCACATGGGGCTGGCGCAGGGCCACGGGTTCGTGCCCCTTCTCCAGCAGCCAGTCGGTGACGAACACGGGAGAGCCCTCGCAGTGCCCGCCCTTCATGAGCACGGCCCTGGCTCCCATGTCCAGAAGACGTGTTCCGGCCTCCAGGACATCGTCCTCTCCCTCTATCTTCACGCCGGAAAAAAGCTCTGCCTCAGGCTTGTTGGGCGTGAAAAGGTCGGCGCGGGGCATGAGACGCTCACGCAGAGCGGCTATGCCGTTTTCCTCCATGAGCCTGTGCCCGCTCGTGCTCACGCATACCGGGTCCACCACCAGGGGGAAGCTCTGCGCATCGAGAATGTCGGCCACGGCATGGATGATGCCCGCATTGAACATCATGCCCGTCTTGGCGGCCTGTACGGTAAAGCCGTCCAGAACGGTGGTGAGCTGCAACGCCACGAATTCCGGCTCCGGAGCATGAATCCCCGTCACGCCGAGCCCGTTCTGAGCGGTAAGCGCCGTAATCACGCTCATGCCGAAGGTGCGCATCATGGTCATGGTCTTCAAATCCGCCTGTATGCCGGCGCCTCCGCCGGAATCCGAACCGGCAATGGTAAGAACATTTGGCATCTTCTGCATGACGCGCTCCTTTTCGGCTTTTTTCTCTGAAATGCCCTCAAAAGCCGCGTCCCGTCAAGGTTCATGGGCCGCGGAAGCCCTAAAGTTCTTGATGGAACGGCTTTTTTTGGGTAGAAGAAAACCTAATTCTATCTTTTCCTGAAAGGAGTCCGTGGATGCACCGTTTCAAACTTTCCTCCGTCCTCCTTCTGGCGATGCTGCTCGTACCCAGCCTCTGCTTCGCTGAAGGACACCATTTCCAGCTGCCCAAAGACCTTTCCATTCTGTGGGTCGTGCCCTTTGTCTGCATGCTGCTCTCCATAGCCATCTGCCCTCTGGCCGTCCCTCATTTCTGGGAACATAACTTCGGTAAGGTGGCCGGATTCTGGGGCCTGGCCTTCCTCATTCCCTGCGCTCTGACCTTCGGCTTCGGCAACGCCTTCTTCCTTGCCGCCGAAAGCGTGCTTCTGGAATACGTGCCCTTCATTCTGCTGCTGCTCGCCCTGTTCACCGTGGCCGGCGGCATCCGCCTCAAGGGCACGCTCGTGGGCACCCCCATCGTGAACACCGCCATTCTGGCCGTGGGTACCATCCTCGCCAGCTGGATGGGCACCACCGGCGCCGCCATGCTCCTCATCCGTCCTCTGCTGCGCGCCAACGCCCACCGCAAGTACCGCGTGCATCAGGTCGTGTTCTTCATCTTCCTCGTGGCCAACATCGGCGGCTCCCTCACCCCCCTGGGCGACCCGCCCCTGTTCCTCGGCTTCCTCAAGGGCGTGAGCTTCTTCTGGACCACCGTGCATCTCTTTATGAAGACGCTGCTGATCTCCGTCATCCTGCTCGCCCTCTACTTCGTCATCGACACCGTGCTCTTCAAGAAGGAAGGCAGCCCCATTCCTGCTGAAGCCGCCGGCTCCAAGGAAAAGCTCGGCTTCGAAGGCTGCATCAACTTCGTGTTCCTCGCCTGCATCGTGGCCAACACCCTCATCTCCGGCCAGTGGACCGGTCCCACCTTCCACATCTTCGGCATTCCCATGGAACTGCAGAACGTGGTGCGTGACATCATGTACATCGTGATTGCCATCGCTTCCTGGAAGATGACCGACATGGGCTGCCGTACCCGCAACAACTTCACCTGGGCTCCCATCGAAGAAGTGGCCAAGCTGTTCATCGGCATCTTCCTCAGCATGATTCCCGCCATCGCCATCCTCAAGGCCGGTTCCGACGGCGCTCTCGCCTCCGTGGTGAACCTGACCACCGACTCCGAAGGCCATCATGTGACCTCCATGTTCTTCTGGATGACCGGTCTGCTCTCCTCCTTCCTCGACAACGCTCCCACCTACCTCGTGTTCTTCAACACCGCCGGCGGCAACGCCGCCCAGCTCATGGCCGACGGCGAAGTGCTGGCCGCCATCTCCGCCGGTGCGGTGTTCATGGGCGCCAACACCTACATCGGCAACGCGCCGAACTTCATGGTGAAGGCCATCTCCGAAGAACAGGGCGTCAAGATGCCCAGCTTCTTCGGCTACATGGCCTGGTCCGT